>CAZUYI010000442.1:0-2198 GCA_964624095.1 uncultured Verrucomicrobiota bacterium
CGATGTGTCGCACGCCATTGAGGCGGTGGCCACCGCTGCCGGGTTTTCGGTGGTGCGCGATTTTGTCGGGCACGGCATCGGGCGGCAGATGCACGAGGACCCGCAGATCCCGAATTTCGGGACGCCGGGCCGCGGGCCGCGGCTGCAGGCCGGCATGACGCTGGCCATCGAGCCGATGGTCAACCAGGGGGGTGCGTCCGTGCGCGTGCTGGAGGACGGCTGGACGGTGGTGACCTGCGACCGGCGCCCGTCCGCGCATTTCGAGCACACCGTGGCCGTGGGCGTCACGGAGGCGGAAATCTTGACGCGCGCCGATTGACGGGGAAAAGCTTGACGGCTGGCCGGCGCGCATGATATATAAAAAAGTTTTTAACCCATTCCGCCGGGCGCCGGCGCACGCTGAGGGTCACCATGAAAGTCAGAAGTTCCATCAAGCGCATCTGCGAGCGCTGTCGAATCGTGCGGCGCCGGGGCATCGTGCGTGTGCGCTGCGATAATCCGCGCCACAAACAGCGCCAGGGATAGGAGTGCGTCCATGCCCAAGATTCTCGGCATAGATATTCCCGGAAAAAAGCGCGTCGAGTACGCCTTGCGGTACATTTACGGAATCGGCTTGTCCCGCGCCCAGCATATCGTGCGCGCCGCGCGGGTGGATCCGGCCAAGCGGGCCGACGATCTGACCGGCGACGAGATCACGCGGATCACGGCCTTGCTGCAGGAGGGGTACGTGCTCGAAGGGGACCTGCGGCGCGAGGTGACCCAGAACATCCGGCGGCTGATCAGCATCGGGTCGTACCGCGGCCTGCGCCACCGCAAGGGATTGCCGGTGCGCGGGCAGCGCACCCATACCAACGCGCGCACCCGCAAGGGAGTCCGGAAAACGGTGGGCGTCGTGCGCGGCAAGGAGGCCCGGTCGCAGGCCAAGGCGGTCGTCGCCGCGCCCAAAGCCTGAGGCCGCGGCGGTTTCAATAAAGGACGCATGAGTTATGGCAAGCGACGACGTTAAACAGCCTCCCAAAGAGAACCAGCCGGCGGCCGCTCCAGCCGAGGCTGCCGCCGCGCCCCGCCGGGGGGGGCCGCGGGCCGCGGAAGGCGACTCCGCGCCGGCTGAGGCCAAGCCTCGCGTGAAATCGAGCCGCACGGTATCCAGCGGCATCGTGCACATCAACGCCACCTTCAACAACACCCAGGTATGCATTACCGACACGCGCGGCCAGGTGCTGGCCTGGAGCAGCGCCGGCCGCATGGGGTTCCGGGGCACGCGCAAGAGTACGGCGTATGCCGCGACCGTCGTGGCCCAGGAGACGGCTCGCCAGGTGGCGCCGTATCGTATGCAGGAAGTCGAAGTCCGGGTGCAGGGGCCCGGGGCGGGCCGCGAATCGGCCGTGCGCGCCCTGCAGTCGGCCGGCCTGACCGTGACCGTGATCCGGGACGTGACGCCCATTCCGCACAACGGCTGCCGGCCGCGAAAGCGGCGGCGGGTCTAGCAACGGGCCGTCGCGCCATCGGGAGGCTGGCAAGGAACAAGGAGATGGGGCATGGGACGCTATAACGGACCGGCATGTCGCTTGTGCCGCCGGGAAGGCATGAAGTTATTTCTCAAGGGCGATCGCTGCACGATGGCAAAGTGCCCGATCGAAATCGGCCGAGCGGTGCCCGGCATGCACGGTATGCGCCGCGGCAAGGCCTCGGATTTCGCCCGCCAGTTTCGGGAGAAACAGCGGTTGCGCCGTTATTATGGCCTCCAGGACGGGCAGTTCCGGCTGGTGTTTTCCCGCGCCGCGCAGGTGCGCGGCATCACGGGCGAAACCATGCTGCAGATGCTCGAAATGCGGCTCGACAACCTGGTCTTCCGCTTTGGCATGGCGCCCTCGCGCCGCGCCGCGCGGCAGTTCGTGCTGCACGGGCACGTGACCGTGAACGGGCGCCGGGCCGACATCCCGTCCATGATTCTGAAAGCCGGGAACCGAGTCCAGGTGCGCGACCGCAAGGAAAGCCGCGAGCAGGCCAAGCGCTGGCTCGACGCTCGCGAGGGCAAGACGCTGTCGCCGTGGCTGGCGCTGGATCGCCCGTCCTTCACGGGCGAAGTGCAGCGCGTGCCGACGCGCGATGAAATCAGCCCCTTTGTGAATGAGCAGCTGGTCGTCGAATTGTGTTCCAAATAACAGGACGGCGCCGGCCAGACAAGCGGGCGCCGA
>CAZUYI010000443.1:0-2198 GCA_964624095.1 uncultured Verrucomicrobiota bacterium
CGGGCGGTGATTTCGTCAGGCATCCCGCAGATCCACTGCCACAGGTCCAGGTTGTGCGGCGCCTGGTTGAGCAGCACGCCGCCGCCCTCCCCGATCCAGGTGGCGCGCCAGTCGCCCGACTCGAAATAGCCCCGGCTGCGGAACTCGGGAATGACCATCAGCACCCGCTGGGGCCGGCCCAGATGCCCGCCGCGGATGAGGTCGAGGGCGGCGGCATAGGCCGGCGACAACCGCAGCGGAAAATCCACCGCCAGCATCCGCCGCTTGCGGCGCGCCAGCGCCACCAGCGCCCGCGCGGTCGTCAGGCGCTCGGTCAGCGGCTTTTCGCAGAACACGTGCAGCCCGGCGTTCAGGCAGTCGGAGGCCGGCCCCGCGTGGGCCGGGTGCGGGGTGGAGACCATGACCAGGTCGCAGACGCCGGCCCGGATCAGCTCGCGATGCGAAGTAAAGGCGTGCGGCACGGAAAAGGCCGACGCCGCGGCGCGCGCCCGGTCCGGCACGATATCCGCGACGGCCGTCAGGCGCGCGCCCTCGAGCGCCTGCACCGCGTTGCAGTGCCCGCGGCCCATGCCGCCCACGCCGATGATTCCGATACGCAGGGGTTCGTTCACCTTCATGGTTCCTCCCTGTACCGATTTCCAGCGCGTCCTTTATGCACCATCGGACCCAAACAGGCAATAGCCGAAACGACCCGTTTGTTACCCGGAACGACCCGCCGTCGGCTCGCCGGCCAGGTCGGCCATCAGCCAGAGGAGCAGGCCGGCCACGGGCAGATCGTATTCGGCGGAGTGATCCGGCGGGAAGCCGAACCGGGCGCCGCCGGGCAGTTGGGGAATCGGCGGGCAGAGTTCCCACATCGGGATCGGCAACTGGTTGTACCCCACGCCCTCGACGGCGCTCGAGTCCCAGGGATTGCCTCCGAGCATCCAGTCGAGCTGCCGCTGGGCGAGTTCGCGGAACCGCCGTTCGCCGAGGAGCCGGGCCGCGCGCGACAAGAGCAGCCCGTGGCTCGCCGCCAGCGTGTTCGCATTCCCATAGCGATAGCAGCAGGGCAGCCCGCCGCCCGGCCCGGGCAGGACGCCGGCGCGCCGGAAGTCTTCGCGCCGGACAGAGCGCTGGACGGAGCGCGAAAGGTCGTGTTCCATCTGGCCCTCGCCAATCCAGTGCCCGGGTACGCGCTCCCAGACGTTACGCGCGGCGATCAGCGCGTGCTGCTCGGCGACCTTCCGCAGCGCCGCGCGCCAGCGGCCGGCATGCGGGTGGTCCGGAGCCAGTTCCGAGGCCTCGCACAAGCTCATCGGCCCGGCCGTGACCCAGACATACTCGCCGCGTCTGGCCACGACATTCATGCCGGGCGCCTCGCGAAAACAGGCGGCGGCGGGGTTGTCGGCCAACGGCTCGTCGCTGACCTGCAGGACGCACAGCCGGTCCGCGCTCTCGGCCAGGTCGGCCCGGAACGTGGGATCGCCCGTAGCGCGGAACAGGTCCGCCGCCGCCGCGGCCCGGAGCGCGATGTCCATCATCGAGCCGAGGTAGAGTTGGGAGCGGCTTTCATTGATGTTAGCGAGACCGTAAGGCCGCTCGACCGGCGCGCGGTACGGCGCGGGGTCCCGCCGCTCGGAAACCATGTACGACCAGAGGCGGCGGGCCGTCCGCTCGCAGTCGGCGGCGAACGCGGCGTCGCCGCGGTCCTTGAGATAGCGGGCGGCCAGGGCCAGCAGGCTGATACCATGCCACTGCTCCGACGCGCCCGCGGGCGTATTGTAGTAATACCGCGGGCCCCAGTACGGCCCGACTTCGAGGAACAGCCCGTCGCGCAGGTAGCCTTCGGGATGCACGAGTTTCCGGAGGTATTCGCAGTTCCACCGGACTTCGGCGGCGATCGCGCCGTCATCCCAGCGCGGCGCCCGGAGCTCGGCGTAGCGCAGGAGCCCGATGAACCCGATGGAGACGCCGTCAATTAACTTGCGCAGGTCGCAGGACTGATGGTGGCCCCCGGCGAGGTCCACCCGCTCGCCCGTTTCCCGGATCACTCCGTCGTCGAGGTGGCAGGGGCCGTTCCAGCCCTGCGGGTGCCCGCAGCGCTGCCACTGGAGAAACGTGAACAGCATCCGGCAGGGCACCTCGTAAATCCGGCGGGAGATGACAAACTGGCGGCTCCGCTGACCGCCGCAGACAAGCTGGTAGTTGCCTTCCCG
>CAZUYI010000444.1:0-2187 GCA_964624095.1 uncultured Verrucomicrobiota bacterium
ACGCGCCTGCCGGCGCGGCGCGGGCTATGCGTCGCGCGCGCGGCCAAAGAGGGTTTCCTCGACAAGCCCGCAGAACAGGTGGATCAGGATGGCGTGCACTTCCTGGATGCGGGGCGTCTCGCGCGAGGGCGCCACGAGGCAGATATCGCAGTGCGCCGCCAGGTCGGCGCCGCCCTGGCCCGTCATGGCCACAGTCACGAGCTTCTTGCGCCGGCAGGCCTCGAACGCGCGCAGGATATTGGGCGAGCGCCCGGAGGTCGTGAGGCCGATGAACAGGTCGCCGGCTTCGCCCAGGGCCTCGATCTGGCGGGCGAACACGTGCTCGAAGCCGCTGTCGTTCCCGATGGCCGTCAGGACGGAGGTATCCGTCGAAAGCGCCACGGCCGGGAGGGCCGGGCGGTCGAAGAGGAACCGGTTCACCAGTTCGCCGGCCATGTGCTGGGCATCGGCGGCGCTGCCGCCGTTGCCGGCCAGGAGCAGCTTGTGGCGCCCGCGATAGGCCTGCACGGCCGCGAGGATCGCCCGTTCGAGCGCGGCCAGCAGGGCGTCGTCTTGCTGCACCGCGCGCACGACGTCGGCCGCGGCCTGGAGTTGGCGTCCGATTGTCTGTTTCATACTTACCTGCCGGGTTCAGAGGCGCGCGCCGGCTGGACGCGGGACACCGCTCAGGCCGCGCGCGGAACGAGCACCAGGAACGAGTTGGCGAAAAACGGGAACATCCCCTCTCGAAGGATCGTCCGCCAGGCCAGCGCCTCATCGAACAGGACCAGGCGTTCCTGGTCGTAGTTGGGCGTGGGCGGGAACACGTGGTGCGGGCCCGGCAGCCAGGCGTCGCTGAAGATTTCCGAGGGGAACTTGTAGTCCGGGCAGGGATAATAAAAAGCCGGCTCGCCAAAGCCCAGGCCGGCCAGCAGCCGCTCGAGGGCCGACCGTGAAAACGTTTCCGCCCCGCCGGCCGGAAAATCTTCGAGGCCGTCGAAGAGCCGCCCGGTATGGTCGTCCCGGGCCCCGGCAAAATACTTCAGCCCGAACCGGTTTTCCACCGCCACCAGCAGCAGGCCGCCGGGCTTGAGCACGCCGGCCAGGCGGCGCAGCAGCGCGCGGGCGGCGTCCGGGCCGGGGAGGAACAGCCGGCTGTATTCCAGGACGCCGATCAGGGTCACATAGTCGAACGGCTCGTCAAAGGGCATGTCCATCACGTTGCCCGCCCGCACGGTCAGGTTGGACGCCGCCTCGTGCCGCCGGGCGACAATCCGGGCGCGCCGGGCGGACAACTCAACCGCCGTGACGCGGGCCGCGCGTTCGGCCAGCAGGCCGGTCAGCGCGCCGCACCCCGCGCCGACTTCGAGCACGTTGGCGTCCGGTCGGAAGGGCACCCACTCGAGCAGCGTGCGGCGCTCCGGGGACAGGTGGTAGAGGATCGGCCAGCGGGTATCCTGCCGGAGCGCATCGGCCATGGCATCCGGCCGGCCGGCGAGCTCGAGCAGTTCGTCCTCGACGGCCCCGTCGGAATAGGCATCCGGGCCGCGATAGCACTGGAGATCGAGCGTGGCCATGCGCCGCCATCCTTGCGGGTCGGGTGCGCCCGGGGCCCTGCTCCGGGCGCCGTTGCGTCAGCCGGCCGGCTGCACCTCGATCTCGCTATTCAGGTCATACCAGCCGACCATGGGCCTGTCTGAGACGCTTTCGAAGAGCAGGATATCATAGAGCCGGTGATAGACAAGCATGGCATCGCCCTCGTACCCCGTGCAGCCCAGGGAGAGGGCGTACGAGCCGGGGGCCCCGGGCCAGACCTGGGAAAACCGGACCTCGCGGCACTCGCCGGCCCGGCAGTCGCCCGTGGCCACCTGCTTGAAGCGGGTATTCGTGCCCGTGATCTCCATGCCCTTGAGATCCTTGATGGTAAAGGCAAAGATCGGGTTGCGGACTAGATCGTGAAAGCGGACCGTCATGCGGATCCGGAACCGGCGCCCATGCTGGAGGAAGGGGACGGGGCTGCCGTGCTCGTCTTCGAGGGCAAAGTCCGTGATTTCGGCGCGCCCGTTCCCGTAGACGCGCGCGTCCCGGTTGGCGCCCGCCAGCCGCGCGGCGGGCTCCGGCCCCGGCGGCGCGGCATCGTAGCAGTGGGCCAGGAGCTGCTTGTAGGCGTCCACGCCCTCCTTGGGATCGGCGTCGAGCAGCAGGCGC
>CAZUYI010000445.1:0-2177 GCA_964624095.1 uncultured Verrucomicrobiota bacterium
CACCCCGTTTCCGCGAACATCCGCGCGGCGTCCCCGGGCAGGCGCACGTCCCCGCACGGATCCTTGACGCTGGCATACGAGCTCATCACGACCCGCAGGCGCGGGTATCGCCGGCCCAGCGCCGTCGCCACCCGCCGGACCAGCTCGGCGTATACGGCCGCCTTCCGCGAATCGCTCGGCTCGAAAGGGAACAGAGGGGCCAGGGCCGACACCTGGTCCCGCATCTCCGCATCCACCCGTTCCCATTCGTCGGTCGGCATCTCGCGCCCGGTGACGGCGCGATACTCGGCCCGGTCTATGGAGCATGAGCCGTCGGCCGGCCAGAAGTCCAGGGCTTCGATCTCGGGATGGTCCCCCAGGAATCGGTCCAGGCGGCAGATGACCTCGTCCAGCACGGCCGGGTTTGTCAGCGACCACCAGAACTGGGCGCGGGGCGCGGGCTTGCCGTCCGTCTCAGTGAAGTAGTCCGGGTGCTCCTCCAGGTAAAGGGCGGCGGGAAGAATCAACGGGAAGAGATGGTGCCCGAACTCGATCCGGATACCCCGCTTCCGGAACTCGGGGGCCATGGTTTTGAGCACGGCATCCCACCAGTCGAGCGTGTGGCTTGCGCCCAAGGTCGTCACGTTGAAGCCGTTCTTGGCCATCCAGTCCACGCGCCGGAGGCTGAAGGTCATCTGCATGCCGCGCTGCGCCAGGCGCGGATTCTTGAGGAGGTCGAGAGCGCCGTGCGCAATCGTGTCCCGGCGCGGAATGTCCTCGCCGTCCGGCCCGAAGCCCAGGAACCGGCAGCCCAGCACGCGGGCCAGGTACTGGTACGCGCCGAACACCACGCCAAACGGCGCGTGGGACACGATGAACACGTCCGGCCCGCAGGAGCGGATCAGGAACCCGTCATGCTTCAGGTCCCCGACGGGCAGGTCCTCCAAGAACGCGCGGTTGGCCGGCCGGCTAGCATTCAGAAGCACGAGCGCCGGGCCCTCGCGATGCCGCAAGCCACGCCGCACCGGCAGGCGCGCGCCCGACATGCGCTCCAGGTACGCCGCCAGCTCCGCCGCGGCAAACACCTCGGCCTCATCGGCCCACGGCGCAATCGCAATGTGGGCGCCGCCGCGGGCGGCGCCGTTCCGTATCCAAACGTGCGAGGTCATGCCGTCCCGCATCGGTCGTGTCTCCTGTCCGCGTGTTTCACGATGGACCGGGCCTCCGCGCTCTGCCCGCGCCCCTCTCCATTCTCGCATGCCGGCTCGATCCCGATCGCGACGGCGATCCCGAATCCGGCGGATGAGTCCCAACAGGCCATGCGGGCGCGCCGCTCCGGGTACCGGTCAGTGTGCCATCCGTCATGCCCTCCGGCCAGACCTGTTTTTTTCCATCGGACATTCCGGGTGGGCTGAGCGCCTCATGCCGCGCCGGGTGCGCGGGGTCCCGGAGGCCGAACCAGGCGGCTGTGAATGAACGCCTGGCTTCGTTCCAGTTTCTCGATGAGCGGGCCGCCGCCGTGTCCGACGCCGGGCAGGACCACGAGTTCCACATCGTTGTGCGCGGCCCGCAGGGCGTCCCGCAGGGCGAGGACGGAATCCAGCGGGCATCGCGTGTCCTGCTCCCCGTGCTCGATGAAAACCGGGGGCAAGCCCGGCCTGACGTTGTCCAGCGGCGAATAGAGACGGTATGTCTCCGGCGCCTCCTCGTACGTTGCGCCGACGATAACCTGCCCGATGGAATCGCGGAAATCGCGCGCAAAATCGCAGATGGCCCCGTACAGGATCACGAGATTGATGTCGCCGCTGTAGTCCCGATAGCCGCCCGAGTCGTCATGCCGGCCGGTGCCGTTGGCCGACGCCGCGAGAAAGGCCCACTGGCTGCCCGCGGAACTGCCCATGGCGACGATGCCGTCGGTCATGATGGCGTACTCGCCGGCCAGCGACCGCAGCCAGCGGGCGCAGGTGCGTATGTCCTTGAGCGCGCAGGGCGCGCGTTGCCCTTCCCACGGCGGCCGGTAATAGAGGGACACGAACAGGTAGTCGTGGACCAGGGCCAGGTAGGATCCGTGCCGGTCCCCGGCGCGCGGCGGATCCTTGAATCCCGCGGAATCGTGGGCGAACATGATCGCCGGCCGCGGCGTGGCCGGCCGCTGGGTCTTGTAATAGACGTCCGCCTTCAGTGAAAAGCCGGGGTCC
>CAZUYI010000446.1:0-2175 GCA_964624095.1 uncultured Verrucomicrobiota bacterium
GTTCATCTCGGTGGATTTCGCGGGTCGCGCGGTGGTCGACTACCTGAACGCGCACTGCGGACGGTTTTTCCTCGGGCCCCTGAAAGGCGAGACCAGCGGGCTGCCCGCCTCGAACTGGCATGCCGACAGCCCGGCGATCAACGATTCCAACCGGCATCTCAATCACAATCCGCCGCCCTGCTTCGCGGCCGACATGCATCACGCGGCCGAGACCTATGCCCGGTTCGTGCGCGAACGGTTCGTCGAGCGGTACCGGGCCCAGGGCGTCCGGCGCACGATCGCGCTGGACCAGAATTTTCTGCACCGGTTCCATCTCGAGGCCGGGCTTGACATCCCGGTGACCGAGCTGATGCCGCGCCGGGTTCAGCCGGACCTCGCCTGCCTGCGTGGCGCGGCGGCGGCGTTCGGCAAGCCGCTCTGGGGCGCCTGGATCGCCATCGGCTGGTACGGCGGCTCGAACTACGATCCGCTCAAGCCGCGGCGCTGGAACGCCAGCCTCGCGGCCGCCTACCTGCACGGGTGCCGGCTGTTCGTGCAGGAGAGCGGCGCCTTCGGCATCCACGAGTACGGCGATCGGAACACCCTCGGCACGGATCACCCGCTCAGCCGCGCGTATCGCCGCACGCTGGCCCGGTTCTACCGGTTTACCCGGCGCCATGCCCGGCCGCGGGGCGGGCCGGTCGTGCCGGTCGCCTTCCTTCAGGGCCGCGACGACGGTTGGCCGGGCGCGCCGCTGGGCGGCCGGCCGGCCCGGGCCTGGGTATGGGGTCAGAAAGATTCCGGCGACCACTGGCTCTCCGGCGATCCGGAACGCGGCTGGGCGCTGCTGGACCTGGCGTACCCGCACTTCCCGGCGGGCGAAAACCAGACAGACCATTTTTCCGGCGCGCCGTTCGGCGCGGTGGACCTGGCCCCGGCCGACGCCCCGGTCGAGCGCCTGGCCCGCTACCGCTGCCTGATCATGCCGGCCTGGAACACCATGACGGAGCCCCAGTACCGGGCTCTCACGGCCTATGTGAAACAGGGCGGCACGCTCTTTCTCGGCCTGCCCCAGTTCAACACGGATCCAGACCGAAGCCATCCCTGGCGATTCATCCGCGGCGGGGACTTGCGCGACCTGTGCGGGGTGCGCCTCGGCGAGTCGGAACAGAAGGAGCGGGGATACCTGGGCTCGTGGACCGGGAGCGGTGCGGTGGCGACCGTCGTGCGGCGCTCCGCCTGCGGGCTGCCGGTCGGCCGGACCTTCGTGCTGCATCCGCCCCAGAAAACGATCGCGCTCGAGCGGCATGGGGCGCGGGTGATCGCCCAGTCCCAGGAAGGCCGCCCGGTGCTGCTCGAACACGCGCTGGGCCGCGGCCGCGTGATCCTGCTGGCCCTCTGGGCCTGGCCCGGCTGCCCGGCCATCCGGCCGTTCGTCAACGCCCTGGTCCGGGGCTTGCTCGCGCGGTACGGGCATCCGATGAAACTCCGCGGGTCGTCGTGGGTGGACTGGACGGAGTTCGCGTGGAACGAGTCCTGCTCGAACCTGTACCTCTTGAACACCAACCTCTACGGGCGGGAGACGGGCTCGCTGACCGTCGCCCCGGGCCTGGCCGTGCCGTTCGACCTCGCGCCCGGCGAGTTCACGATCCTGTACAAGACCGGCTCGCGCGTGTTCCGGCCGGACACCGTAATGCTTCCGCTGGTCCCCGTCGAGGATCGGGACGGGACCGTCGTCTTTACCATTCGCCGGGCGGCGCTCGGGCGGCGTCCGGCGGGCGTGGCCTGCTATGCGCCGGGCGAGTCGCGCCGTATCCAACTCGAGGCGCGGCGCCCGGCGCCGGCCCCGGGCCTGCGCCTGGTGGAGTAAACAGTGTGCGCCCGGGTGGGCGCGTGTCCGGACCGAACCCGTCGAACCGTCCCGTGCAGGAGGAACCCCATGAACGCCAGGCAGCCGAGTCCAATCCGGGTGGGAATCATTGTGGGCAGCACGCGGCCGGGCCGCAATGCCGAGGCCGTGGCCCGCTGGGTGCATCGGCTAGCGGCCAGCCGCAGCGACGCGCAGTTCGAGCTGGTGGACATCCAGGAGTTCCACCTGCCGCTGCTGGACGAGCCGGTGCCCCCGTCCATGGGCCAGTACAGCCAGCCCCACACGAAAGCCTGGGCCGCCGCGATTGCCGCCCTCGACGGGTTCGT
>CAZUYI010000447.1:0-2175 GCA_964624095.1 uncultured Verrucomicrobiota bacterium
CTGCCGGTCCACGACCGCCACCCGCGCCCGCCAGGGCCGCGACTCGACGAGCGTGTCGTTGATCGCGTAGACGCGGCACTCGAGCGGGCGCCCGGAAAACAGGTTCTTGTCGAACGCGTTGGCACAGATGAACCGCGGGTTCAGCGCCCGCTTGAACGTCGCGTACAGGTCGGACGCCGCCAGCGTCCCGGTCCGCAGGGCGGTCGGCGCGAAATAGTCCAGCGACAGTACGCCGTCTTCGCCGCGCGTGAAGAACACCGTGCGCACGCCCAACAGGTTCAGGCCGAACCCGGCGCCCATGAGGTCGCCGAGCCGCCGGCTTTCCTCGATGGCCTGCTTGTTGATCCATTCGTGCTTGTACTTGTCGATCAGGAAGCTCCGCTGCGTCGGGTCGCGCAGCATGGCCTGCACCTCGCCGAAATCCGGATCGGACATGGCCTTCTCGTAGTCGGACAGGAAATAGCGGCGCAATCCGTAGGGCGTAACGCTCATCAGGAGCGAATCCGGGATCTCGGGCCGCCCTGTGCCCGCGGACAGCAGCGCCGTCCGGCCGGCCTCGTACCGGTCCGGAGGGAAAGGATTCTTGTTGGCGCCCATTTCCCAGTTGCCGACCGGCAGGGCGCGCCCGCGCGACTCCCAGACGATGCGGTTCACCTCCTCGAACCGCGTCCGCGTATCCAGCGGATGCCCCGCAATGACTCCGAAATAGCCGTGTATGTCCACCACGTCTTCCTGGTAGCGGTACTTGTCCGGCCAGCCGCCCGAGACCGCGCAGACGGGCCGGCCCTGCCCGTCGAGCCGCTTGAAGAGGTCGTAAACGTGATTGATCGGCTTGACGAACTGCACGTCCCGGGCCTCGTTCCCGATGGTATACATGACGAACGACGGGTGATTGTACAGGGCGTGCACCCGCCCGGCGGTGTCCTCGTCGTTGTAGAGCGCCTCCAGGTTGACAAACGTGCTGCCGGATACGGTGGCCTGCCATTCCTGGACGAGGATGCCGGTCTCGTCGCAGATGTCGTAGAACAGCCGCGGGTAGAACAGGTGCGCGCCCTGCGGAAACACCATGCTCACGCCCAGGGCCCGATAGCCCGCCAGGATGCGCCGCATGATGTTGTACTGGTTCTCCCAGATGCCCGGGTAGTTGTAAAACGTCCGGAAGTTGATGATGATGCCCATCGGCGTAAACGGCGTCCCGTTCAGACGCAGCCGGTGCCCGTCCGCGACAAACGAGCGCATCCCGAACCGGTCCCGCCCGGCGGGCGCCCCGCCGGCCATCAGGGTCAACCGGTACAGGTGCGGGTACTCCGGCGACCACGCCACGGCCTGCTCCACCCGCGCGGTGAAGGACAGCCCGGTGAGGCCCGGCCGCAGCTCGGCCTCGCCGAGCCCGATCGTCTGCTTCACGCCCTGCGGACCTGCCAGCCGCCGGTTCGCCGGGTCGGGCTCGATCTCGAGCGCCAGCGCGCAGCGCCGCGGGGCGCCCGTCGCGTTTCGCAGCTCGGCCCGCACCACGATCTCCGAGGTCGCCGGGCGCGGATCCATCAAGAGCGAGGCCGCGTAGACCTCCGGCCGCGCCTGCAGCAGGACCCGGCCCATGATCCCGCCAAACCCGTATTTGGGAAGAAAATAGGCGTATGGCATGTCATCGCAGAATACGCGCACGGCGAGCACGTTTTCGCCCGGGCGCACGGCGTCCGTCACGTCAAACTCGAATGGCCGGTTGCCGCCCCGGTGCACGCCGAGCCGCTCGCCGTTCAGGTACACGGTGGACTCGTAATGGACCCGCTCGAAGCGCAGGATCAGGCGCCGGCCGGCCGGCTTCGCCGGAAGTTCGAACCGTGTCCGATGCCAGCCCACGCCGACAAAGTAGGTGTTGTTCAATGCGAACCGCACATAGTCCGGGGCCAACGGATCGAGCGGCTTGTCCGCCGTGCCCCAGAACCCGGGCACCGTGCGCTCGGGCCAGCCGGCATCGTCGTAGTCGCTCTTCCAGTACCCCTGCACGGTCCCCTCGTCATTCGTCGGGTTGGACGCCTGCTGCCGCCGGATGTCCACCTGCGTGACGGGTCCGTCCAGCTTCCGAATCTTCCACGTCCCGCTCAAATCCCGGGTCTCCCAGGCCGCGGGCCAGGGATCGTAGGCCGGGCAGTCCAGCATGTCGGCCGGCGCCTC
>CAZUYI010000448.1:0-1863 GCA_964624095.1 uncultured Verrucomicrobiota bacterium
CTGCTCCTGTCAGCCGACCGGCCGGTCCAGTTCCGTCAGGTCCACGGCGGACCCGCTCTCGGCCATGTCTATCGACGTCTCCCACAGCCCGCCATGCGCGCCGCTGGCTTTCAATCCGTGCCGCGCCTGGGCGGCCAGCAACAGGTCCTTGCACAGTTCGCCCGTGCGCACCGCGATCAGCCGCATGCCGCCCAGCCGGCCGGACTGCTCGCGGGCTATGGCCTGCAGGAGATCGGCGGCCGGCCCGTGCGACCCAAAGGCCACGCAGACGCGGAACTTCAGGCATTCGGCAAAAAACCGAAGCACCTCCTCGGCGAGCGCCCTGCAGAGCGGCCCGCCCCCAAACACGCCGGGA
This sequence comes from uncultured Verrucomicrobiota bacterium, assembly GCA_964624095.1. Lineage (GTDB taxonomy): Bacteria > Verrucomicrobiota > Kiritimatiellia > JAAZAB01 > JAAZAB01 > CAZEVX01. The sequence continues at coordinate 356 of CAZUYI010000448.1, forward strand.
TACCGGTGATAATCCAGTTTCGCCTTCAACTCGTCATACGACAACTGCGCGCCGCCGGGCACGATCGGGATGGTCGGGTGCACAACGCCCCCCGCCTGCTCCGCGGCCCGCAGGCAAATCTCGCGCCCTTTGAAATAATCCGTGCCCAGCCAGGTGTGCCGCCCGTGGTATTCCATGCCGCCGAATGCACAGTAAATGACCGGAGCCCGCGCGTATTCGGCCGCGAATTGACGCGGGGACATCGTTTCAAACGCATGAGTGCTATGCTGGATGAGTGGCATCAAGTCCCATCGGATTGCATCCCATCGGGATCAAACTAATGTGGCATCGGGGTATTCTTTGGTGTGACCCCGAGTGTGGATGGGCATTTCCGGCATACGCGCCGGCCCTCAGATGTTGATCTTCCCGCGCACAAGCGTCATCGTCACGCCCCCCACCAGCAGCCCGCCGGGCGCCAGCGGCTCGATCACCAGTTTTTTCACCGGCACGTCCGGGTACAGCGTCTGCCACGAGGTCACGTGAAAACCCGCCCCCACTTTCCACGCGTTCTCCAGGTCCGGCGCGTCGGGCGCGGGGGCAAGGTCCCGGCCGGGCATCAGATCCCAGCGTTCGACCTTCCCGTCCGCGTAGTGCAGCGTGATCCGCGCCGCCGGCTTCCCTTCCGGCGCGCCCTCCGGCAGCGCCGCCAGCAGGTACAGCCGGTCCGGCTGGTCCTTCAGCAGCGCAATCAGGTCGGGGTCCTTCTGAAGCAGCAGCGCCTCTCCTTCCGGATCCAGCAACCGCACCGAGCCCGGCAGCGCGAACTCGACGGGCGCCGTCAGCCGCGCTGCCTTGTTCCCCGGCATCACGAACCGGACATTCCCGCAGCGCTCGATCCCCTTCGCCAGGGTGGCAACCCAGCCCGCATCCGCCTTCACGGCCTGCGCCGCGTGCCGCCCGAGCTCGAGCACCCCGCAACGCATCGGGTTCACGGGGTCGAGCCGCGCTCCGCCGACCGCCGCCGCGTAGCGGGTGTCGTCGGACAAAACATGCCGGACACAGTTCTGCAGGAAACGCGTCGCCACGCTGTCCCGGTCATACCGGCACGTGGCCGCCGCCTGCGTCACCAGCGCCACGCCCTTGCCGACCTTCATCTCGGCGATCAGCATCTGGACCGCCCCGCCCTGTTCCCTCGGCACGCCGTGGCAGCCGACGGCCAGTTCCGACCCGTTCCTCGGCCCGAGCAGCGCCGCAAAAATCCCCCCCTGCCGGCCATAGGTCAGCGCCCGGTCCAGCGGTCCGTTCCAGGTGTCCCAGTTCGCGTCGGCGCCGATCCCCTCGAAGACCGGATGCTCGAGCACCAGCACATTGCCCACGTTCCCCCCGTTGCGCTTGATCACCGACAGGCCCGGCAGCCAGGGCAGCGCGCCCGGCAGGTACTGCTCGAACTGCAGGAGCCGGCCCCCGCCCTCCAGCCACGCGCGCACCGTCGCCCCGGCCTCGATCAGCGTCCGGTCCACGCTCTCCGC
>CAZUYI010000448.1:1873-2174 GCA_964624095.1 uncultured Verrucomicrobiota bacterium
ATGACGAATACGTCGTAGTCTTTCAGCCGCGCGAGGTCCGTCAGCGGCTCGAACGCCACGCCCAGCCGCCGCAGAATCGCCGCGGTCGCCGGCTCGCGCCGCGAAACGTCGTACGCCGCCACCCGCCGCGCTCCCGCATCGATCCGGCCCGCCAGGTCCGATCCTTGCATCACGAAGAACTCGTACTCGTTGTCCGATACGATCGCCTCGCCCTCGTACAGGTAGAGCCGCATCCCGTAAAACCCGGTCGGCAGCTCCGCCGGGATCGGCCACGCGAAGTCCAGCACCCGCCGCTCCCCGG
>CAZUYI010000449.1:0-2163 GCA_964624095.1 uncultured Verrucomicrobiota bacterium
CGGATCCGAACGCCGGGATCAAGGACCCGACCATTGTGGAGCGGAACGGGTTGAAATACCGCGAGACGCGGCCGGCGGGCGGCGCGATCCTCTCCTACCTGGTCGAGTTCCGGCATCCGGGCGATTTCTACCTGATGGAACTGGACTATCCGGACGACATGGAGCGGCACATGGGCGTGGCCTGCTCGCCGCGAAACTGGGGCGGGTGCGGGCCGGACGGCGGGGGAATCTCGAAGACCAGCGCGTCCGTCGCCACCGGCGACCGCTATCCGGTGACAGGCCGGATGCAGACGCTCACGTGGCTGTACCGGCCGGATCCCGGCCCGCATGCCTTGAACCTGGTAAACCTGTGCGGCACGCCCGCGGCGGGCGCCCGCCTGCGCTTCTCCCATATCAAGAACGGATTGCCCGCCCTGCGCGCGCCGGCTGCTCATACGCGCGGCATCGGGCTCCTCACGGAGCGCACCACGCCGGAACGGTTCTCCTTCCAGAAGACGCCCGTCCCGGACGACTCGAAGGAACGCTCGAGGGCGCTGACCGCCAGCCCGCTGGACGGCAGCCCGAACCGGCCGGTGCTGGCCGTCTGCGAGCGCCTGGCGAGCCATCTGGACGCCTCGGAAGCCTTTGCGCGCTATAAGCGCTTTGCGGGGCACAACTCGCATGTCATGGGCAGCTTCCAATACTCGCCCGGGAACGCCCCGGGCTTCGTGCCCGACTGGCCGTTCCCCTGCGCCCGGGTACGGGGCGCCATCCAGGATGTGCTGGCGCGGGTCCTGCGCGACAACGGCATCGATTTCTACGCGCATGTCGAGTTTGTCCATTCGCCCAAGCTCCTGGCACTGGCCGCCAGGCAGCCCGCGCGCCCGGCTGCCGGGTTCTGGGACACGGTGTACCTCGTCGAGCCGGACGGCTCGGAGTACATCAACTGGGGGGGGCGCTACGGCTTCAATTTCAACCATCCGGAGGTCCGCGCGACGATTCTCGGCACGGGCCATGACATCGCCCGGAAATACCGGACGCTGTCGAACTTCAAGGGCCTGGTCTGGAATGCGTGGATCGAGGGCGATCTCCTGCCGACCTATCGCGGGCGCCTGCATCGCGGCTCCTGGAAGGCGGACGAGTTCACCCATTACGGCTACGGCGACGTGACGCTGCGCGAGTTTGCGAAGGATACCGGGCGCGAAGACCCGTTCTCGCTGGACGATCCGGACCGGTTCCGCAAGCGGCATGAGTATCTCAACTCGCCGGCCATGCGGGAACACTGGATGGCCTGGCGGGCCGAGAAGATGGCCGGCTTCTTTCATGACGTGGCCACCGTCGCCCGCGCCTCGCGCCCGGATTTGCGCTGCGTGTGCAACCTGGACCGGTCGGCGGATTCCGATCTCGAGTGGCGCGAGTCCGGCCTGTCCTTCCGGGACTATATGCGGGCCATCGGATGGGACGGCGCGCTGTTTGCCCGGAATGACGCGATCGCCCTGGCCAACGTGATGGCCGGCGTCCTCAACAAGAAGAACGGGTTCGGCATCAACCGTGGCTGGGAGATGTCCGGAGGCTGCCGGGAGATCTACGACTTCTTCGAGGCCGACCGCTTGCGGGCCGTGCATGTCCGGCACGACTGGCATGAAATCGAACAGATGTCCTGGAAACTGCCGCCCCGCGAACACTGGCCGCGGAATCACCAGTTGACGATGATGCAGCAGCCCTGCGGCCCGAACACGCGCGAGGTGTTCGTGCGCGCCCTGATCGAGGCCGATCCCAACCTGTTTTATTACGGGTTTTCCGACGCCACGCTGCTCGAGGGCAACGAGCAGCCGCTGCGCGAGTTCACCCGCTTCCTGCGGGCCCTGCCGGCCGGGAAATTCAAGCGGGTGGCCGATACGGGCCTGGACACGAACCTGGCGCTGCGCGAGTGGCGGGACAATCAGGCCTGCTGGTTCTACGCGGCCAATCCCGGCTATTGGCCGGTCTCGGGCGAGGTGACGCTGGAAACGGACGCCGACATCGTGGACGCGGTCAGCGGCCGACCGGCGGCGGCGCCGGGCAAGGACGGCCGGGTGGTTGTGCGACTCGAGCTGGCCCCGTTCGGCGTGGCGGCGTTCAAGACGGCGGCGCCCGCCGCGCGGCTCGCGGGCTGGCAGGCCGCCGCGGTGCCGGGCGTCGAGA
>CAZUYI010000450.1:0-2163 GCA_964624095.1 uncultured Verrucomicrobiota bacterium
TTCGGCGACCATTACATCAACGTCTTCACCGTGCTGCGCACCCTGGGCTTCCTCTCGCACCTGCCCGTGACGCTGAGCACCGGCCAGACGGTCGTGCCGCTCAAGGTGGTCAAGGCGCTCCTGCCCGACCCGAAGACCCTGGCCCCGGGATATACCGGCAAGACCTGCATCGGGACCTTCGTGCGCGGCATGAAGGATGGGAAGCCGCGCGAGCTGCTGATCTACCAGGTCTCGGACCACCGGGCCTGTTTCGAGGAGGTCGAGTCGCAGGCCATCAGCTATACGGCCGGCGTGCCGCCGGTGGCCGCCGCCCTGCTCGTGGCCCGGGGTGTCTGGGACCCGCGCACCATGGTGAACATCGAGGAACTCGATCCCGATCCGTTCATCGCCCTGCTGGACACGATGGGCCTGCCCACCTCGATCCGGGAGATTGAGCCTGGTAGCCCGGCCTCGTTTGACGGCACCGTGCGGGACCTGGCGTCCGAACTGGCGGCGTCAACCGTCACGGTCGCGGTATCGGCGGCCAATCCCATGATCGCCACCCGGGATCGTGCCCAGCCCTGAAGGGACGGGCGGGTCCGGGTTCGAGGCGCGCCCCGTGGCGGCTGTGGGATACACTTGAATCCCGATCCACGGGGTGGTATAAAGAAGCCGGTAGAACGAAATCCCCGGATGTCAGGAGGCGCCCATGAATACCAGAGGCTGGATGGCCCTGTTGGGGATCGGCGTCCTGTGCGGCGTGTCATACGGCGAGGGGGCGGCGCCCAACGATCGCCCGTGCCCGCCGCCCGGGCCCGCGGATGACGCATCGCCCGCCTGCACGTCGACGGCCGCCGCGCCGGACCGTGCCGCGGCGCTCCACCAGGCCGCAGAACGCAACCAGGTGGTTGTGCTGGCGGAACTCCTGGCGCAGGGCGGCAATCCGGATGCCGGCACCGACCTGGACCGCACGCCCCTGCACCAGGCGGCCGTGCGCGGCCACGCGCCGGCCGCCCGGGCCCTGCTGGACCATGGGGCCAATCCCAATGCCGGCGACGCGTTCGGGCTGACCCCCCTGCACCTGGCCGCGCAATACGGGCATGCCGAGCTTATCCAGTTGCTGATCGCGCATGGAGCCGACGTGACCCTGCGAACCTATGCCCGCGGGCTGACGCCCCTGCATTGGGCGGCCTTCTGGGGCCACGTGGAGGGAATCGCCGCGCTGCTGCGCGGCGGCGCGCCCATCAACGCCCTTGACAACACGGGCGATACGCCCTTGGCCTGGGCGGAAGCCTACGGGCATCACGACATGGCCCGCCTCCTCGCCCGCCGGGGCGGCAAACGGCACGAGCACGAAAAGGTGACCGGCTTAAACGGCTCGTTTCACGTCCAATGAGCCGCTCTGCGGCGCCGGCCGGATTGCCTTGCATGCTCCCCGATTATCACATCCACACGGCGTTGTGCCAGCATGCCATCGGCTTGCCGTCCGACTATTACGGCCGCGCCGCGGCACTGGGGCTGCCGCACATCTGTTTCACGGACCACGTGCCCGCGCCCGACGGGTATGATCCGCGAAACCGGATGACGCTCGACCAGTATCCCCGTTACCGCGCCCTGGTGGCGGCCCTGCCCGACGCGCCGGATCCGGCGCCCCGGGTCCATATCGGGATCGAGGTAGATTACTACGACGGGGGACTCCCCTTCCTGCGAGAATGGCTGCCGCGCCAGGACCTGGATTTCGTGCTGGGTTCCGTGCATTACCTTGACCGCTGGGGCTTCGATAACCCAGGCGAGCGCGCCGTCTGGGATGCCGTGGACGTCACCGAGACGTGGCGCGCGTATTTCCGCCTGATCGGCAAACTGGCCGACACCCGGCTGGCCAACGCCGTGGCGCACCTGGATTTGCCCAAGAAGTTCGGGTACCGGCCGCCCGAGCGTGACCTGCGCGAGATGTCCGCGCCGGCCCTGGACCGCATTGCGGCTGCCGGCATGGCGATTGAAATCAACTCGTCCGGCCTGTCCAAGCCCGTCGGCGAAATCTACCCCTCCCTTCCGCTGCTGATTGACGCGCGGGCGCGGGGCATTCCCATCTGTTTCGGCTCGGACGCCCACAGCCCGGACCGGGTGGGATACCGGTTCGATGCATCATTGGCACTGGCCCGGTCGGCCGGCTATACCCGGGCG
>CAZUYI010000451.1:0-2140 GCA_964624095.1 uncultured Verrucomicrobiota bacterium
CCCTGCACGCCGCGGGCGTTGACCTTGAAATGGAAGTAGGTCCGGCCGTCCGTGCCCGGGCTGACAAAGAACTCGAGCGACTCGTCCAGGTTCACGCTCCCGTCGCGCTCCAGGTGCCGGCACTCGAGGGCGGCGGCCTGCTCGTCCCGGCAGCGGGCGGCGACGAACAGCCAGGTATCGTCGCGGGTCAGCCAGACCTCCGTGCCGGCGGGCACCGGCTCGGGCGGGTTTGAGCCGACCAGCCAGAACCGGCCCAGGTCCGGGGCGCGTTGCCAGCAGGCGTCATCGAGGCGCCCGTCCACCCGCGGCGGCGGCCCCTCGAGCGGGCGGAGTGTCAGCGACGGGACCTCAGCCGCCCGGCTCGAGAGCGCAAGGGCGGCGGCCAGCGGGAGCATGCACAGGCGCAGGGAGAAGCGGTTCATGGGGATGTCCTTTCCGGATGCGGGTTCTGCGGGCCGATCACGGGTCGAGCGCGGCGACACGGTAACCTTGATCGATGGCCAGGGCGGCGCCGGGCGCCAGGCGCCGCGGGCGGGTATAGACGTCGGTAATTGCCTGTCCGGCCGAGGCGCCCACGGCCAGCACCATGATGAAGTCCACGGCGGCGCGGGGCAGGTCATGCTCGACCTGGAGTCCGAGCGACGCCAGCCGCAGGCGGATCGGGCCGCCGGCCCAGCCCTCGAGGCGCCGGTTGACGAAGGCCGACAGGGGCTCGTCTACCGGCGTGCCCGCGGTCCGATCGTAGGCCAGGCGGTCCCGCTTCGGATCGCAGCGCCAACGGGCATGGAGCCGGATTTCGCCCCGGGCCGGCCGCGCCGAGATATTGGTCAACACGCTGCGAATCCGGATCTCGCGGCCGGCCAGCGCCACGCGGCGTTCAAGCCGGAAGCCATTCGAGAGGTCGGCCCGCAGCCGGACCCAGGCAAGGCCGCGCGCGCGGCCCTGTCCGACGACTTTATAGGGTTCGACATAGCCGGGATCGTGGTACCAGTGCCCGGCGTATTCCTCGTAGCCGCAGGCCCGGAAATGGAACAGGTTCGAGTCCTGGGGGAACAGGGCCCGGCCGCGGCGCCGGTCGAAGACCTGGACGATGCGTCCACCCGTACCCGGCAGAACGAGCACGTCGAGGAAGCGGTTCGTGAGCCGGACCAGCGGGTGCGGGCTCACGGCCCGCTCGAGGGTTTCGATCGTGTGGTCATGGTGCCAGTAGCGGATATTGAGCGCGCGCAGCGTGCGGATCAACTCGCGGGCCGGGCGCCCGACGCGGCGCACGTCCAGCGGGTAGGCCTCGCGCGCCGTGAAGGTCGGCGGCCGCTCCTGTCCGACCAGCTCAAAGTAGCGGAACGGGATCGCCGCCTCCGCCACGCGCAGCGCGTAGGGCGTGCCGCGCACCGCCCGGGCGCTCCGCTCGAAGAGCGGCCGCGTGCGCCGTTCGAGTTCCGGCATGGCCTTCCGCAGGGGCGGCAGGGTATCCATGTCCCATTTCCAGCAATCCGCCTGCGCGCCGTGCTTCTCCAGGACCGACTGGGCCAGGTCGAACACCGCCTGCAGGGCGGGGGCCGCCGGCCCGTAGGTGTGCCGGATGAACTCCGCCGCGTGCGGGGCCGGGTCCTCGCGGACGTCCCAGAACAGCTTCGAGGCCGCGTAGATCTGCAGCTTGAGCGACTCGACGCCGCCGTGCTCGTCTTCCGGCGTCTGCAGGAAGACGTCCCGGACGCCCAGCCGGTGATAGGCCCGTAGGACCGTCGGGATCGAACGCAGGATCAGCGGGAACGGCAGCAGGAAATGGCGGTAGGTGAAGTAATGCCAGACGCTGACGCGCGCGGCCGCCTTGAGCCACTGGCGGAGCCGGTTCGGCCCGTCCACGTTCATGCAGACCCGCACGATGACGTTCGGAGCCATCGTGAAATGGCGCGGCGGCGTCAGGTTGTAGTAGCTGTAGGAGAGCGTGTCAATCCACTTGCCCGGATGCCGGCGGCCGACCGTCTCCGCGACGCGGTTGACGAACCGGAAGAACGCGCCCGGCTGCGAGGCGTGCCCACAGGCCTCCCGGACTTCGCGCCCGTTCAGCTTCCAGCAGGCGTCGCATTCGCAGAAGCCGCCCCCGTCGTTTTCCGACAGGCTGAAGATGTCAATATCC
>CAZUYI010000452.1:0-2136 GCA_964624095.1 uncultured Verrucomicrobiota bacterium
AACATGAACCGGCTCTGGGGCCCCTCCGGCCGGTCGGGCCCGGGCGTCGCGAACGAGATCGTCGCGTGGCTCTGGGATACCGCCTGCGAGCCGGCGGACGTCATTATTGATTTTCACTCCCGCAACGCCGAGCGGCCCCTGATCTACGCGGACTGCGGCATCGAGGTGCCGCTGGCGCGGTTCTTCGGGGCGCAGGGCATTTTCGCGCCCCGCGCCCCATGCACGCCCGGGCCCGACGCCGCGGGACACCTGACCCTCCAGGGCAACCGGGGTCGCCGGCGCGCGTTCTGCGTGGAATTCTCCGCGCAGCATGGGTACCGGCGCCCGGAAATCCGGATGGGGCTTGACGGTATCCTCAACGTGATGAAGGGGATCGGCATGCTCCAGGGGCGCGTCGCCCATCCGCACGCCATTTACTTGATCCGCAGGGGGCAGTCCGCGCCCGTGTGCGCGGACGCCGCCGGGCACATCGTTTACCACCGCGAGCCGTACGACGAGGTGTCGGCCGGCGACCTGTTGTTCGATGTCCGCAGCCTGGAGCGGCTCGACGCCCCGCGCGAGGGACGGGCGCCGATGGACGGCGTGATGGGCGAGCCCACGTTCCGCCCGATCGCCACGCCCGGGATGGCCGTCTGCGCGGTGCACCGCGCCGAGCGGCTGGCCGCGCCCGGCGAGGTGCTGGAGCCGCTGCCGTGGCCGTGGCGAGACTGAGGCTGCCATGGACGCAGGGCGGATGACATAAGGAGACCGATCCCATGGCTGCTCATCCCGTGCAGGCTTCCTTCGAGTGGACCCCCGCCGATTGGGCGGTGGTCTCGGACCGCTCCTGGATGTGGAACAAGCCTCGTCGCGTCATGACGGGCTTTCACATCCCGGATGTCGACCAGATTCCGCCCGAGTCGCGCGGCGCCGTGAAGCCGCTGTCGGCCTTCGATCCCGTGCGGCTGGCTCGGGCCCTGAAGCAGGCGGGCACGGAGGTTTTCTATTTTTACGCCAAGTGCCACTACGGGAACGCCTACTACCCCTCGCAGCACGGACACGTGCACTCGGTTCTGGCTGGGCGCGACCTGTTCGGCGAGCTCACGCGCGCCTGCCTGGACGAGGGCATCCTGCCGGGCGCCGTCTACGAGGTGTCCGACACCCGCATCCCGCACGACCATCCCGAGTGGTGTCACCGCAACGTGGTGGCGGTGGACCCGAAGGCGGCGGAGATCACCGATGAGGCGGCCGGCACGAAGATCGCCGGGCCCTGCGTCAACGGACCCTACGGCGAGATGGTCATCGCTCAGCTGTGCGAGGTGGCCGGGCGCTACCCGCTCTGCTGCCTCTGGCTCGATTTCCTCGGCCTGTTCGGGTCGCTCGACGCCTGGCGCTGCCCCTACTGCAACGCCCTGTACCAGGCCGAGTTCGGGCGCCCGTTTCCGGGTACGGCGCGCCTGGGCCACGATGCGTACGTCCGCTACCTCCGCTGGCGCCATGACGTCACGGACCAGTACACGGCCCGCGTGTACGACGCCGTGCGGGCGGTGCGCCCGGGCATTGGCATCACCCAGAATTTCTTCGCGTTCAGCCCCATCGGCGACAACCAGACGAGCTGGGAGAGTGCCGGGCGGCATGCCGATTTCCTCGGCAAGGACCTGTTCCCCTACCGGGTGGGCCAGCTCCAGGCGAGCTGGAAGCCGCGCGCCATGCGGGGCGCCCCCGGCCGGCCGCCGGCCGAAGTGCTCCTGGATGGGAACATGGCCCTGCCGGGCGACCTCGCCACGAGCAAGCCGCTCGACGGGTACCGTGCCGAGATCTGGACGGCGCGCCTGGCCGGCGCGTACCATTGCGGCTCGATCAACCCCTCCTGCGAGGGCGAGTACGACGAGGCCGCGCTGCCGTTGCTGCGCAAGGTATTTGAGGAACAAAAGCCCGTGGAACGCTGGCTGCAGGACAGCGCGCTTGAGGCTCGCATCGGCCTGCTGCGCAGCGTCCAGACCCTGCAGTTCGACCGGCTCGACGGCGGCGCGCTGTGCCCCGCCGGGCTGCCCGGGCGGGACCGGCCCGACTCGACGCTCCATTACCGCGAATTCCTCGGCTGGGCGCAGGCGCTCATCGAGCACCACGAGCTGTGGGATCACCGCCATGACGACC
>CAZUYI010000453.1:0-2129 GCA_964624095.1 uncultured Verrucomicrobiota bacterium
GGCGGCGAATTCCATGGGCGCCGAGGCCGGCGGCACGAGCTCGATGGCCGGCGGCGCCTCGGCCGTGGCCGTCCAGGTTGCCGAGACGGCAGCCGTGGAGCCGCCGAAGGCGGCCGCGCCGGCAAGGCTTCCGACCAGGGTGTTCCGGGCTTTCGCGAATCGGCGGCGAGTGGCGGCGTTCATGGTGGATGTTCCTTTCTCTAACCGCGTGGCTGAAGCACCTGTCCCCGTACTCGTTCTCGTACGCGTACACGTTCCCATACTCGATCTTCTCCCCGCTCGTTCGCGCACGCGCACGCGAGCCGCTCCGCCGGGAACGCGAACGGATTCCGGCCCCGACATCCCGCGCCCATTGCGATCGGTCTCGGTATCGCGTGCCCTCTTCCTCGCCGCCGGCCCCCGGATCACGTTCGGCCCGATACCTGGTCCAGCACCCGAGCCGCGCGGGCCGCTTCGTCCGGCGGCATCTTGAAGAGGGCCCCCTCGGCCAGGAAGACGCCGACCGCCGCGAGCAGTTCGCCGCCGGTATAGACCGTCCACGAGGCGTGCGCGCCGTACTTCAGCGCCGCGAAGGTGCCGAACCCCGCCACCCAGGCGGCGAGCGCGCCGCGCCAGCTCGTGCGCCGGGTGAGCATGCCCAGCAACAGCGGCACCGCCACGGGGGCCAGCAGGGCCGCGTACCAGTCCAGCATCGCCTTGAACGCGCCGCCCATGGCGGGCGTCAGCAGCGCGGCGCCGATGGTGATCGCGCCGATCACGCCGCTCGCCACCAGCCCCACCCGCAGCACCGTCCGCTCGGGCGCTCGGGGATTGAATCGGCGGTGGTAAATGTCCTGGGTGAACACGGCCGCGAGCGCGTTGATGTCCGAGTCGATCATGGACATGGTGGCAGCCGCCATGCCGGCCAGGAACAGGCCGAGCATGCCGGGCGCCACCTTGGGCAGGAAGTGGCGCGCCATCAGGCCGTAGGTCTCCTCCGGGTTCAGCCCCGTCCCGAGCACCAGCGGCGCGGCCCAGACGGGAATGAAAATGACGACCGGGTAGAGGAGATACAGGGCGGCGGAGAGCAGCGCGGCCTTTCGCGCGTCCGCCGGCTTGCCCACCGAGTAGTAGCGCTGCGCGAGGCCCCACGTCCCGCCGTTGTAGCTCAACAGGGTTATTGCTATGTACACCAGGATAAACGGCAGGTCATACTGCCGGCTGAAGAATGAATGGTGCGCCGGCGGCAACTGCTCCCACATCGGGGTCCACCCGCCCACCGCGTAGAGCGCGAGCACCGCCAGGATCACCGTGATGGCAACCTGGATGAAAAATTGCACGATGTCCGTCACCATGCCCGCCCACAACCCGCCCACCACGGTATAGAGCACGGCCACGACCCCGCAGGCGACGATCGTCACGTTGAGCGGCACGCCGGCGCAGATGGAAATCAGCAGGCCCAGCGAAAAGAGTTTCGTGCCCACGTCCACAAATTTCACCGCGATGCCGCTCCAGGCCACCCACTGGTGCACCAGGGGATTGAACCGCCGCTCGAGGTACTCGACGGGCGTAATGACCTTCAGACGCACCCAGCGCGGCGCCCAGACGAAGGCCCCCACGGTGACCGCCACGAAACAGGGGAACGCGAAGAACGTCCAGCTGTTCAGTCCGACCGTGTAACAGATTCCGGCCAGCCCCACGAAGGCCCAGGCGCTGTAGCCCGAGACGTGGTGCGAAATGGCCGCCATCCACCACGGCATCCGGCGCCCGGCCGCGAAGTAATCCTCAAGCCCCTTGATGCGGCGCCCGATCACGATCCCGATCAGGGCCATGCAGGCCAGGAAGAGGGCCACTACCGCATAGTCCAAGCGCGTCATGTCCGCCTCCCCCGTTGCGTTTCCGTCGAGGCACCCGGGACACCCGCGCCGGAGTGCGCGCAGGGTCTTGTGCAAGCCAACGCCAACGCTTTATCCAGTATAAGGGGCGAAGTCCCCGGCCGTCCAGAAAAACTCGAACGCAACGCGGGCGATGGCGAGTTGCTCGGAGCCGCGGCCGGCCGCGCGCATCCGGCCCGGCCGGTCACCAGTCGTCCGTGCGGAACGGGGCAACGGGGAATCCGTCCTTGTTGTAGAGCAGCGGCCCGGTCGGGC
>CAZUYI010000454.1:0-1196 GCA_964624095.1 uncultured Verrucomicrobiota bacterium
TCGTCCAGCGCCCCGTCCAGGACCGGCGTCGCGATCTCCGGCGCCGAAAGCGCCGACGGGGCGAAACCCGCCCACGCGCCGCCCGCCAGGCCGGTCGCCGCCACACACAGGATCGCCCACCGGAGGTCACACATCGAAAAGCCCATCTCGAGCGCCGGACGCTCACGCCTGGACCGGGAATCGGTTCCCGTTTGCGGAGGCGCGCGGCGGATGCGCGTGTACCTAGTGTTGCGTGCTCTCGCCATTTCGTATAGCCTATCTTCGGCCCTACGGCTATGGAAATGCCGCTCAAACTTATGAAGAATACATTCAAGCCCCTCCGGCCGGGACGCGCGGGGTGACGCCGTGAACCGTTTTTTTCTCACGCTGGCGTCTGTGCCACGGCTGTTTCCCGGCGGATTGCGCGTGCGGAATGTCGGCTACGTGCCCAACCGGGACACCTGGAACGACTGGTCCCGTGCGGTTCGCCGCGACGTGGATGTGTCGTTCTACCTGCGCGGTACGGGGTCGGCCCGGGCGGGCGCGCGGCAGTGGCGGATCGTGTCGCCGTGCGCGCTGGTCAAGCCGCCGTCGCTGCCGATCCGCTACGGGCCGGACTCGGCATGGGACGAGTTTTACGTGGACTTTGCCCTGGACCAGGGGCCGGCGCTTCGGCGCCTGGGCCTGCTGCACGGTCCGCCGGTCCGGCCGCTGCGCCACCCGGAGCGGGTCGCCCACCTCATGCTCTCGATTGACGAGGCGCGCGACGCCCTCTACGAGGCCGGCGGAGCCGACCGGCTCGACCGGCTCTGCGAGCTGCTGCTGTTCGAGGTCTGCTTCCGCGCCGAGCGCCCGCCGTCAGAAGCCGCGCACGACCCGGCCCTGCTCGCGGTGCGTGCCCATCTCGAGTGCCATGCGAGCGAACGAATCAGCCCGGACCGGGTGGCCCGCGAGCATGGCCTGTCGCCGGCTACCTTCCGGCGCCTGTGGAACCAACGCTACCCCGCGTGCACGCCGGCGCGCTTCCTGATGCGGGTCCGCATGGAGCAGGCCTGCCGCCTGCTCGCCGACACGGACCTGCCCATCAAGGCCGTGGCGGCCCGGCTGGGTTTTGCGGACCCGTGCTATTTCATGAAGGTGTTCCACCGCCATACGGGCCTGACGGCCGGCCACTTCCGCGCCGCGCGGCGGAGCGCGCGCGCGGGCAGCGGGGATCG
>CAZUYI010000454.1:1206-1571 GCA_964624095.1 uncultured Verrucomicrobiota bacterium
TCTTTTCCCGCCGTCCCGATAGGCTTCCCTCCGCGCCATTCCGCCGGCCGGCGGGCAGGCCGGCAGCCCGGCCATGGCGCCCAGGTTGTGCGCCATGGCTCATCGCCTCGAAATCGGACTGATGCGCGGCATCCCCGATGCCCGCGGGCGCCGCGCGCTCGCGGAGGCGCGGCGCGCCGGTCTGCCCGTTCGCGCCGTCGCCACCCGCACGGTGTACCTGCTGGACGCGCGCCTCGCGGCCTCCGAGCGCGCCGCGGTCCGCACCGCGTTTGCCGATCCGGTGACCGAGCGCGCGGCGTTCGACCGCCTGAAGGCGCCGCGCTTCGACTGGCCCACCCTGCGCGACAACAAGGTGGGCGAGATCA
>CAZUYI010000454.1:1581-2129 GCA_964624095.1 uncultured Verrucomicrobiota bacterium
CTGGCTGATCGAGGTGGGGTTCAAGCCGGGGGTCACGGACAATCCCGGGCGCACGGCCCTCGTGGCCCTGGCGGACACGCTGGGCCGGCCGCTGGGCGACGGCGAGGCGGTGTACACGGCCGTCCAGTACTTTCTGCGGGGCGCCGCGCAGGTCCGGGCGGGGGGCCTGTCGCGCTCCGACATCGAGCGGCTGGCCCGGGATCACCTGGCCAACCCGCTGATCGAGACGGTCCGCGTGTGGTCGGCCGATGAGTGGCGCCAGGCCCCCGTGGACGACCGCGCGCCGATGGTGCACGGGGTATCGGAGACCGTCGCGGCGCCCATGGATCTGGGCGGGCCGGATGACGCCCTGCTGCGCCTGAACCGCGAGCGCGTGTGGTCGCTGACCCTCGAGGAACTGCGCGCCATCCGCGGCCACTTCTCGAGGCCGGTCGTGCGGGCCGCGCGCGCGGCGCTCGGGCTGCCCGAGTCGGCCACCGACGTCGAGCTCGAGTGCCTGGCCCAGACCTGGTCGGAGCACTGCAGCCACAAGGTGTTTGCCGCCCGCA
>CAZUYI010000455.1:0-2123 GCA_964624095.1 uncultured Verrucomicrobiota bacterium
GGCGGCGGACTCGTGCGCCAAGGCCTGCGGAGCGGGGGGCGGCGGATGCGCGGGGTGCCCCTTCCGCGGCGGCTGCGGTTCGGCTGCACGGTAACGGCCTGACCGGCCGGAGCGCAGGCGAGACCCTGCGCACAAGGAGACAGGGCAATGAGAAAGAGTACCCTCAACTTCATCGTCGACCTCGTGGCGTTCCTGCTTCTGCTGGGCATGATCTTCACGGGGGTCCTGATCAAGTACGTGCTCGTTCCGTGCGAGACGCTGGCCGCAGCGGAAGCGTCGGCCGATCCTGTCGTGCCGGGACTGGCAGGGGGCGGTCCATCGACGGTCTTCGGCTGGGGGCGGCATGACTGGGGCGCGCTCCATTTCTGGTTTTCGGTGGCGTTTGGCGCGGCCATGGCATTCCACCTGTTTCTGCACTGGCGCTGGCTGTGGGGCGTGATTGCGCGCGGCCGCGGCGCACAACGCCGCGTTGCGCGGGGGATTGCAGCCCTGGCTGTCGGCCTGCTGCTTGCATTCGCCGCGGCCGGCGTCCCGTTCCTCCTGCCAACCGAGAGCGTTCCACCTGCGCCGTTCGAGGCGTCGGCACTGGGCCTGCGCTCGGAGACGATGCCGGATCAGGCGCGATAGCCCCGGTTTCCGGACGCAGGCACCGCCGGCAGGCCGCGGCCCTGCTACGGACCCGGCCTGCGCTCCCTGCCGTGCACGAGCGCCACGCAGCCGCCCACGACGCCCCTGTGGTCGTAACCCGACAGCAGCCGCTGCACGATGCCGCGCTTTTCCAGGTAGTCGTAGAGCATGAAGCCGGGCGGACAGCCCTGGCTCGAGCCGTCGTTGCGGCCCAGCACCACGGCCGGCCGTCGCGCGCGGATATCCGATTCCAGGTGCGCAAGGTAGCGCCCCTCCAGCGCCTTTCCCGGGGCAGGAAGCTCGTACCGGAACCGCCCGGAGGCGTCGGGCTTGGCATTGCCGAAGAGGCACGCGATGGGGTAATGCACGAGGTAACGCGACCCGAGGCGCCGCCCGGTCTGCGCCAGCATCGGGTGGGCTGGTTCCACGCCGGGCGACACGACAAGGACCGCATCGTTTCCCCGGCTGTTGTCCAGCACGAACTGCGCGAGAGGCCCGTGCGGCGTCCGCGGCGCGGGATGCCGGAGCGCCTGCAGCGCCGTGAGCGCTAGCGCGAGCGCAAGGAGCGGATAGGCGCCCGCCTGGAACCGGCAGCCGGCTGCGGCTCGGAGCCAACCCAGGCCGCCCTGCCCGAGCAGGATGAACCCCGCGAGGCACATGGCCGCGCACTTCACGAGGGCTGAGCCGGGAAGCCTGGCAGCGTACGCCGCGCCGCACGCGGCGAGCATGGCCGCGGCAAGCCAGCGCAGAACGGGAGACCTCGACCCGGGGAACGACGGCGTGGCTGCAAGCGCCACGATGCCGGCAACCGCAAGGAAGATGGCCGCGCACTTCGCGGCCGCCCCGGCCGGGAGACCGGATACCCACGCTGCGCAGCCCCCGGCGAACGCCAGCGCGAGCGCCGGGACGAGGCCCGGGACCGGGCGGCGCGGCGCGCAGGGCGGCGTCCAGGGGACAAGCGCCACGGCGGCGGCGAAGGCGAGTCCGAACCAGGGGTGGAAGAGAACGCCGCGCGGGGCAAAGCCCGGCGGCCACAGAACGACGAACGCGCACGCGGCCAGGCCCAGCGGGCGAAGCCCGGGCCAGCCGCAGTCCTGCTGCCGGTCGCCTTCCGGCGACGCGGCGACCTGCACGAGCGCCGCCGCAATGGCGATCACGGCGCCGAACTGCGCCGGGACCAGGTGATACGGGAACCCCTTGCCCTGCCAGAAGAACGCTGCAAGCGCCCCGAGCGTAAAGGCGGCCCATGCCGGCGCAAGGGGCCACAGCGCGCAGGGACGCCGCGGCCGGAACGCTATGAGCGCGACGCACAGCGCGACCGCGGGGATGTTGCGCACGAGAACCTGCCGGAGATAACCCGTGTCCGCGTCGTACGCCCCGTAACCCGACGACATGAGAGGGAGCCAGTCCTGCCAGAAACCCCGGCGCATGCACTCCGGCCCCAGGAGAACGTGGGCTGCGTAGGCAGCCGCCACGCACGCGGCGATCGGGATCTC
>CAZUYI010000456.1:0-2118 GCA_964624095.1 uncultured Verrucomicrobiota bacterium
GTCTGGCAGGAAGCGCCCCGGGTGAAAACACGCAAGCAGATACGGCGCGACGCGTTCCGTCCGAGGCCCCTGGCCGTTCGCACGCCCCGCGTCCGCGCCGCGCTCTCCCGTCCCACCCGATGAAATCCAGGCCCCAGCCGCTTTCGGAACGCGCCTTGCTGGTCCAGGTCATCCTCGGGCGCCAGTCCCGCGAGCAGGCGGCCGACTCGCTCGCGGAGCTCGAGCGGCTTGCCGATACCGCCGGCGCGGTGGTCCTCGGCAGCCTCACCCAGCGGCGCGAGCGGCCGGACGCCGCGTTTTTCATCGGGCAGGGCAAACTGGCCGACATCCAGCTGGCGGCCCGCCAGGCGGATGCCCGGCTCCTGATTTTCGACAACGACCTCTCCCCCGTCCAGGTCAACAACCTCGACCTGGCCACGGGCATCAAGGTCATTGACCGCACGGAACTCATCCTGCAGATCTTCGCCCGCCGCGCCCGCACGGCGGAAGCCCAGATCCAGGTCGAGCTGGCCCAGCTCCAGTACCTGGCCTCGCGCATTCCGGTCTCGGCCAAGCAGGCGCGCTTCTCGGGCGGCATCGGCATGCGCGGCCCGGGGGAGAGTCCCTTCCAATTGCACCGCGCCCCGATGGCGGCGCGGATCACGATCCTCAAGCGCAAGCTGAAGTCCATCCAGAAGCGGCGGTCGCTCACCCGCACCCGCCGGCCGTGGCCCACGGTCAGCCTGATCGGCTACACGAATGCCGGCAAGTCCACGCTGCTCAACGCACTGGCGGACGCGGAGGCCTACGTGGACGACCGCCTGTTCGCGACGCTCGACACCAAGAGCCGGCTGGTCTACCTGCCCGGCGGGCGCCAGGCCATGGTCACCGACACGGTGGGCTTCATCCGAAACCTGCCCCACGGGCTGGTGGCCTCGTTCCGCTCCACCCTGGAGGAAATCGCCGCGTCCGACCTGCTGCTGCACGTGGCTGACGCCAGCCACCCCTACGTCACCGAGCATCTGCGCGTGGTCAGCGAGACCCTGCGCGACATGGGGGCCGACACCCGGCCCTGCCTGCTGGTCTTCAACAAGGCCGACTGCCCGGCGGCCGCCCGGGCGCTGCCGGAGCTGATTCGAGCGCGGCCCGAGTCGCTCGTGCTGTCGGCCCGTGAGCGCCGCGGCCTGGACGCCTTGAAAACGCGCCTGCGCGACCTGCTGCCCGCGCCCCCGACGGATTCGGCGCCGCCCGCGCCCGGGCCGATCGTCCAGCAGCCGGGCTAGATTCGGACCTTGACGACGACCTTGGTCACCCGGCCCGGCCGGCCGGCCGCCAGGCCGGGGCGGTGCGCGTCCTGCGGCCAGAACACGGCAAACAGGCCCGGCCGCAAGACCAGCCGCTGCCCGCGCCCTTCGAGCCTCAGGCAATCCGCGGTTTCGTCGTACGGCCGGGTGACGCGCAGCGCGGAGACGGGCGCGGCGTCCACGCGCTCCGCGCCCGATCCCAGCGCCTGGATGTCGAGGTAGCGCCGATGCGCCTCCCAGCCGGCCGCCCCCCGCGCGGCGCGGGTCCCGTAGCGTGACACGAGCGCAAAGAGCCTGTCCCCGTCCAGGTCGAGCCGGCCGTCCGGCAGCGCGGCCAGGTCACGGCCGGCCAGGAACGCCAGGCCGCGGACCAGCCCGGCGCCGAGCGCCGCATAGCCCGGCGCATACTCCAACGCGTCGAGAATCATGGCCGCCTCCCCTCCCCGCCCGCTCAGGCGCTCAGCGCCTCGTAGACCGCCTCGGCGATCGCCAGGTGGCCGGTTGGATTCGGGTGCACCGGCTCGGGGCAGAACGTGTCGGGCTCGTAGTATTTCAGCAGGCGCTGGAACCGGGCGTGCATGGGAACGTGCTGGGTCTTGAAGGTCCGGCTGAGCCGGCTCACGACGGCCAGGTAGTCGGGCAGGCGGGCCAGGATGTCCGCGCGCGGACTGTTCGGAGAGCGGTCGGTGCTGAGGTAGAAGGGATCCACCAGCAGGATGCGGCAGGCCGGCAGCGCGCGGCGGGTCCGCTCGAGAATCTCGCGGTAGGCCTCCTCGAAAATCTCGGGCGTGACCCACAGCTCCTTGTCGCGGAGCTTGAAGGTATGCGCGTCGTT
>CAZUYI010000457.1:0-1816 GCA_964624095.1 uncultured Verrucomicrobiota bacterium
GGGGAAGGCGTCGTGCCGGCGGTCATGCCGGCCCATTCCATCTACCCCATGCTCGATCCCAGCGGGGAAATCGCCACCGTCTCCAAGCCGATCCTCACGGGCATCCTGCGCGAGGAGTTCGGGTTTGACGGCGTCATTACCACCGACTCCATGACCATGGGCGGGCTGATGGCCAAGTACACCGTCGGCGAGGCGGTGGTCATGGCCGTCGAGGCCGGCGTGGACCTCCTGCTGTTGAAGGACGACAACAGCCTGCGCTACGAGGCGCATGCCGCGCTGACCGCGGCCATCCGCTCGGGACGCCTGTCGGAAGAGCGGGTGGCCCAATCACTGCGCCGCATCTGGTCGGCCAAGTGGGACTACGGCCTGTTCGAACACGGCGGCCTGGTGGACGTGGAGGGGCTCGACGAGCGGCTCCGCGATCCGGCCCCGCACGCCGTGAGCGACGAGGCGGCCGCGCGCGTGATCCGCGCGGCGCGCGACCGCGCCGGCGTGCTGCCGTTGCGCCGCGGCCAGAAGATCCTGCTGGTGGACCGCCTGGAGAATACCCAGCTCATGGCCAACGATGCCTGGAACCACCCGGCCATGTTCTGGGAGTTCATGCTCGAGCAGACGCCCGACGTCAGCTACGTGGATTACCAGCCCAAGACCCTCGCGGCGGTGGATACGATCGTGGCCCACGTCGCGCCGCAGGCCGACGTGATCGTGGTCACCGGCCTCTACAGCCGCAACGAAACCGAGAACGTCGAGGCCTTCCTGGTCGGCCTCAAGCGCTTCGGCAAGCCGGTCGTCCTCGTCAGCACCAATCCCTATCCGATGGCCGTGCCGGAGGCGATTGACA
This sequence comes from uncultured Verrucomicrobiota bacterium, assembly GCA_964624095.1. Lineage (GTDB taxonomy): Bacteria > Verrucomicrobiota > Kiritimatiellia > JAAZAB01 > JAAZAB01 > CAZEVX01. The sequence continues at coordinate 842 of CAZUYI010000457.1, forward strand.
CGGTCGTGCTGAGCTGGAACCTGATGCGCGACGTGCTGCGGGCGGTCAGCCGGTTCCTGTTTCAACCCGCGCCGCGGTAAGCCGGTATGGCGCGGCGCCGGACGAGGATGGCACGATCATGAATGACGACCTGATTCGCGGATTGAGTGCCGAGCTGGCGGCGCAGCCCGGGCGCCGGCGCCTGGCGCTGGCATCAGTGCCGGAGCCGGTAGTGCAGGTTGTGGCGCTGGATTTCGACGGCGTCTGCAAGCTCTTCACCGACCACAAGCACCAGATCATGTTCACGGGGCTGTTCCTGAACCTGCGCGAGTTTCAGCGCGCGCCGTTCGACGCCTACCGCAAAACCTACATCCATATCAACTTCCGATCCGCGGAGTATGCCGGGAAGGAACGGTTCCTCTGCGCGGCCGCCGTGGCGCGCCACTTGGCGGACCAGGGCTTCGACTGCCGGCTGCCCGGCCTGCAGCGCGCGGTCGCCGAGCTGCAGGCCCGTCAGCTCAAGCTCAACGAGAAGAACCTGCTGCCCTACGCCGGCGATCCCGACGTGGCGCGCGCCCTCACCTGGAGCCGCGAGGTCAACGAGCGGGTGGCCCAGCTTTCGGAAATCGGCCTGACCCCCGGGCTGCGCGAGCACATCCTTGCCCCGTTCGAGAGCCGGGCGGATTTTTACGTGGTCTCGACCGCCACCGAGGCGCCGCTCCGGGCCTCGCTGGAGAAGGAAGGGATCGGGTTCGTGAGGCGGTACATCGGGCAGGAGACCGCGAGCAAGGCGGAGGCGCTGATGGCGCTGAGCCGAAGCGGCTATGGCGCCGTGGCCATGTTCGGGGACAGCGTCGAGGACGAGCGCGCCTCGCGGGCCGCCGCGGAGGCGGCGCCGCCCGGTACGCCCGTGGTCTTCGTGCCTGTGATTCCGGGCGACGAGCCGGCCTCGTTCGAGGCCGGCGTGGTGATCGTGCAGCACGTGGACCGCGAGTT
>CAZUYI010000457.1:1826-2106 GCA_964624095.1 uncultured Verrucomicrobiota bacterium
GCTCGAGGCCGGCCGGCGCGGCGACGCTGAGCGGATCAGCCGGGAGCGCGCCGCGGCGTTCCAGGGGCGCGAGGCCGGCAGCCAGGCGGTGTCTCCCCTGAGCAACCGCGCCGCGATCTGAGCGGGCCGGCCGGGGAGAGTCGGATGGGGACGCTCTTCACGCTCGAGGCACCCTATGCCCCGGCGGGCGACCAGCCCGCGGCCATCGAGGCGTTGTGCGCCGGGTTCGCCCGGGGCCGGCGCTTCCAGACGCTCGAGGGGGTGACCGGCTCGGGCAAGA
>CAZUYI010000458.1:0-243 GCA_964624095.1 uncultured Verrucomicrobiota bacterium
CCGAGACCCTGGACGCGATCCGCATGGCGCAAGGCGCCGGCTATACCGCCGTCATCAGCCACCGGTCGGGCGAAACCGAGGACACGACCATTGCCGACCTGACCGTGGCGGTCAATGCCGGCCAGATCAAGACCGGCTCGGCCTGCCGGACCGACCGGGTCTGCAAGTACAATCAACTGCTGCGCATCGAGGAGCAACTGGGCCAGCAGGCGGTCTACGGAGGCGTGATCTGAAGAGGGTGCG
>CAZUYI010000458.1:253-2091 GCA_964624095.1 uncultured Verrucomicrobiota bacterium
TTGAGAGAGGATCCGTCGTGAACGTCTGGCTGTTCATCTACCGCCTGGCCCTTGCGATCTTCGTGGCCATGCTGGTGGTGGCGGCGGTGAGCCTGTTCCTGCCGAAAATCCGGCAGAACCAGGAACGGCATCGCCGGGTCCTGGCCCTGGAAGAGGAGCGCCGCGCGAAGGAAGACCAGGTCAAGCAGTTGGAACTGCAGCAGGACCGGTTCCTGTCCGATCCCGCCGCGGTGGAGCGCGTGGCTCGCGAAGAGCTGGGCAAGGCGCGGTCCGGCGAAACGATTTACCGGTTTACCGACCGCAAAACCAACGCCTACCGGCTGCGGCCGTAGCGGCCCGGCAGGGGGCGGGGCGCGGAGTGATCATGAGCGCGTGGCGTTCCGTCGTATCCGCCCGTGGCGCCCCATGCGATTCCTGACCGGCATCGAGGTTCTGGTGTCGCGCCACCGCCGGTGGCTCGGGCGCCGGCGGCTGGGCCTGCTGGGCCACGCGGCCGCCGTGACCACGCGCGGGCAGGCCTCGGCGGAATGTCTGCGGCGCGCGGACGGCGCCCGGCTGGCGGCCCTGTTCGGGCCGGAACACGGCTTCTTCGGAATCGAGACCGCCGGGGCGCGCGTGGCGTCGAGCCGGCACCCCGAGTGGGGCATTCCCGTCTATTCCCTTTACGGGACGGCGCGCCGGCCCACGCCCGCCATGCTCCGAGGCCTCGATGCGATCGTGGTGGATCTCCAGGACCTGGGCGCGCGCTGCTACACGTACGCGACCACGCTGCGCTTCCTGCTCGAGCAGGCCGCCGCGCTCGGCAAGGATGTCATCGTGGCGGACCGGCCCGTGCCGCTGCCCCGGGTGGTGGACGGGCCGATGCTCGATCCGGCCTTCGAGAGCTTTGTGGCCGGGATCCCCGCGCCGCTGAGCACCGGCATGACCCCGGGCGAGACGGCCCTCTGGCTGAAACGCGCGCTGTCACTCGACGTGAATCTGCGGGTGGCCCGCATGGCCGGGTATGCGCGCGACGCCGCGCGGGGCGCCGGCTGGCCGCCCTGGATCCCGCCCTCGCCGGGCATCCGCGCCTGGGAGGCCGGCCAGACGTACTTGGCGACCGTCTTCGCCGAGGCCCTGCCGGCGCTCGATGTCGGGCGCGGCACGGCCCTGGCCTTCCAGGTGGTGTCCGCCCCGTGGATGAAGAGCCGGGCCTTGCGCGAATGGCTCGAAGCCCGGCGCCTGCCCGGCGTGTCGTTCCACCCGCACCCGTACCGCGCGGACAATGCGGCGGCGGTGCGCGACGGGCTGCGCCTTGCCGTCCACGATCCGCACGCGTTCCGGCCTGTCGAGACGGGCGTGACGATCCTGGCCGGCGTGCAGGCGCTCTACGGGCCCGCCCGGCTCTGGCGGGCGCCCGGCACGCGGCCCGCGTTCTTCGACGCGCTCTGCGGCACGGACGCCGTCCGGCGCGCGCTGCAAGCCGGCGAGGAGCCCGGCCGTATCGCCGCCCGCTGGCGGCCCGCCCGGCGCGCGTTCGAGACGGCGCGCCGCGCCTGCCTGCTGTATTGAGCGGAGCCGGCCGGTGCGGCTGGAGGACACCGCGCGCGGATTAAAACCAGAACCGCACCAGCGGTAGGTAGCCGGCTCCGGAAAACCGAACGGTCCAGTGCGTGCCGTCCGGGAGTTGCACGGCCGGGTCGGCCAGCCCGTCGCCATCGTAATCCCGCGGCACGGGCAGTCCGTCCGGGCTGTGCCAGCCGGGCGACGTGTGTTTCCGATAGCCGGTCGAAGAGGGCCACACCGTCCAGGTGCCGGTGTCCGCCTCGTAGATCGCCGGATCGGCGAGCCGGTCCCCA
>CAZUYI010000459.1:0-2065 GCA_964624095.1 uncultured Verrucomicrobiota bacterium
AATACAGGGACGGTCCTCAAAATAAGAGTTACCGGATTGTCCTTGTCGTCTGAAACCACGTGGTGGCATATACCTTGACGATACACGGGGCCTTTTCCCCTTCCTGCTGGTCCTCCCCGGCCTTTCTCCCCGCCCTCCAACACGTGCCGCCCACAATCCGCCTCCCGCTGTTTAGGCGTTAGCGAGCCTTTTCTCTTCTTTATTTTCCCGTTCATGTGCGCTACAGTCTCTCCTATGAAATGACGTCCTTCCAGCAGGAAGGCAACCCCAAAGGACCCGCCATGAGCCTCGACACGGACCTGCGCCGCATCGCCCGTTCCCTGAGTCCCACCCTGATCGCCATTCGGCGCGATATTCACCAGCATCCCGAACCGGCCAACAAGGAGACGCGCACGGCCGCCAAGGTCGTGGCGTCCCTGCGTGGGATCGGGCTGACCCATATCCGAGCCGGGGTCGGCGGCACCGGGGTCGTCGCTCTGGTGGCGGGCCCCGGGCGGTCCGCCCGCACGGTAGCGCTGCGGGCGGACATGGATGCCCTGCCGGTGACGGAGAAAACCGGGGCGCCCTACGCCTCGCGGAATGCCGGGTTCATGCACGCCTGCGGCCACGACGGACACACGGCCATGTTGCTGGGCGCGGCCATGATTCTCCAGCGGCTCCGGGCGCGGCTGAAGGGCACGGTCAAGCTGGTCTTCCAGCCGGCGGAAGAATCGCTGATCGAGAGCGGAGCCGTCGCCATGATCCGGGCAGGTGTCCTGCGCGAGCCGGCGGTAAGCGGCATCTTCGCCCTGCACGTCAATCCGGCGATTCCTTTCGGAACGGTCACATTGAGCGCGGGGCCGGTCCTGGCGGCCGCCGACATTTTCACGATCACCGTCAGGGGCAAAGGCGGCCACGGGGCGCATCCGGAATCCTGCGTGGACCCGATCCTGGCGGCGCACCAGGTCTATACCGGCCTCCAGGGCATTCAGCGCGCGCTGGGCGGGCGCGATGTGTACGTCATTTCCGTCTGCTCGATCCATGCCGGCACGGCCTTTAACATCGTGCCGGCCGGCGCCGAGTTGAAAGGCACGGTCCGGACGTATGACGTGCCCGTGCAGGACACGATCGTGCGCCGCATGCGGGAGATCGTGCGGGGCGTGGCGGCCGCCACGGGTGCCGCCATCCGGCTGGACTATGTCAAGGGGATTCCGGCTACCTGCAGCGACACGCACCTGACCGAGCGGGCCCGCGAGGCGGCCGCGGCGCAGGGCATCCCGGTATGTGAGAGCAAGCGCAGTCTCGGCGCCGAGGATTTTGCGTTCTTCCTTCAGAAAACGCCGGGAGTGTACATGGACCTCGGGTTGAACAAGGGCAGGCCCATGCCTCCGCTGCACAACAACCGGTTCGATTTCGACGATCGCGTATTGGCCGCGGGCGCGGCGATGCTGGCGCGCTGCGCGCTGCGTTTCCTCGAGACCGGCCGCGCCCGGTGACGGGCAAGCGGGGCGCGGGACTCGATCCCGGCCCCGAACCGGCTTGCATGGCCGCGCTCGGATGGCGTCCCGGGCGTTCTCCGGATCGTGGCGCGAGCATCGTGTCCCCTCCACGGCGTCCCACGGGGCGCAGCGCCAGGCTGACGCGCGGCGGTCTCGGATGACGCACGCGTTGCCGGCGGCAGGGCGCGCGGGCTACTCCGTGGCGAAGAGGTTGGGGCGGAGCGTATAGCGCCGCAGCGCGCGGGCCGTTTCGGGCGAGACCGGATCGAGGCAGCGGCCAATCGCCTCGACCGAGCCGGCGGACAGCGGCACGTGGGAACTCACCGAGACGGTGAGCTTTCCAGCCGGCTCGGTTGCCGGGTCGAATCCCGCCAGGAACGCAGCCGAGAGTTCCAGCGTGGGATCGAGCAGCGTCGCCCGGGTGGCGCCCGACTCCGCCAGGGCGTCTTCGAACGCCCGCCGCGCATACCCGAAATGCGTACAGAACAGCGCCGCCACGAGCGGTCGGCGGCTCCCGCCCGCCTGTTGAACGGCCTCCCGTACGAGCCGCGAGACGAACGCGCGCGTCTCCGGCGCCTCCGGGCCTT
>CAZUYI010000460.1:0-2064 GCA_964624095.1 uncultured Verrucomicrobiota bacterium
CCCTTCCACTCCGGCCCGGTATCCAGCGCGACGGTCGTGCCGTCGTCCAGCACCACCCGGCCCTGGAAATAGACGAACGCGCTGTCCGCCGGGTCTATGGCCAGCGTGTTGACCGCGCCGGGCTTGAGCAGGGGCGCCAGGTCCAGCGGGACGGTGCGCGTGTCGCCCCGGCTCTTCAGGAGCCGCGGCATGAACTCGGCCTCGCGGCCGTTCACGTACAGCCGCACGCCGGAGACCTCGCCGACCGCCCGCCAGACCGCGCGGCCCGGCGGCAGCGCCACCGTGCGCCGGAACCAGCCGCTGCGCGCGACCTGCGTCACGCGCAGCGCGTGGATCGTCACCGCGTTGCCGGCCGGCCCCGTGATCCGGAGCCCGAACCCGTCCGGCTGCCCGCGGTAGCCCCGAAACCGGATCGTCTGCCGCTCCGTCCCCTCGACGCGCGCCTCGAACGTGCCGCGTGTCGCCGCATGAAGGGAGTGACTGCCCAACTCGGCGCGGCGGCTCCTGTCGAGCTTCGAGATGCCGTCCATCCAGAGCGTGAACTGCCACGTGCTGCCCGTGGCCGACTGGCTCACCTCGAGCTCGATATCGTTCCAGCCCGGAAACATCGGCACGCGGTCGGCGCGCGGCTGGAGATTGTCGTAGTTGCCCCAGCCGATCATCGTCTCGTCGCTCGCGGTCTTGAAGCGCAGGCCGTCCGGCCCGCAGGTCACGTCGGAGGCCGACGGCGGAATATACGTGAAGTTGCAGCGATCCGCCGCGCCGAAAGCAAACGGCTTCCCGAGCCGCTCGACGGCCAGGTCGTTGGTCACGGAAAACAACTCCAGCCGTTGCGCCCGATACAAGTCTCTGGATTCGACGCGCGGCAGGGACGGATCTGCCGCCGAGAACGCCGCCCAGCCTGCCGCCGTTGCCGCCAGCCACCCGACCCATGTACGGTGCATGCCAAACACTCCTTCTGTTGCAGGGTTCGACCGTTCAGTCTGCCTCCGGACGCTCGTTTAACCACGAAGGGGAAAGAAAGACAGGGGACACGGGCGATGTCCAAGCATTAAAGTGCGAGCCCTTATTGGTGACACGCATCCTGTGGCGCCTTGTCCTCGTATCCCATTCGTATTCCCGTTTTCCTTCGGGGCCCTTCGTGATTTTCGTGGTGCCTCTGTCGTTGAAGCCGGTGGCCGTCACCGGATGCCGAACAGTGTTCCGGCCGGCAGTCGTTCATACGCCCCGATGTCCACGCGCCGGCCGAAACCGTCCACCCGCGGCCCGCCGCCGAGGTCCCGGGCCCCGTCCATCCACGGCAGGTTGAGCCCCCGGTTGACGCACGGCGAGCCCGTGCTCAGCCGGTAATCGCCGCCCGCCAGATCGGCGAAGGCGGGCTCGTCCGTAATCGTCTCGACGCACACGTCGGGCGCGCTGGTCGAGACGCAGCCGTAGGCAATGACCGCGCCCGCCTCCGCGCTCCAGTCCGGATCGGCGCTCGTGGCCTTGTTATGGTACACGATCACGTTCGTGGCCGAGGCCGACGCCCCGAGGTACAGCCCGCCGGCGGACTGCGCCGTGTTGGTCGCCAGCGTGCAGTTCACGACACGCCCGTATGTGGCGATGGAAACGCCACCGCCGCGCCGCGTGGCGCTGTTTCCGGCCAGCACACAGTTCCGCAACTCGACGGATGGTTCCGGCTGCGAGACACTGATGTATACGCCGCCTCCGCCGCCGGCGAGGTTGGTCGCCAAACTCACATTGCCGATGAACCGCGTCCGGTTCACCAGGCAGATCGTGTTCGAATCCGCGCTGGCCGTATAGTAAGAGAAGCCGCCGCCCTGGCCGTTATTCGCGAACAATTTGGCCGTATTGCCGATCACGGTGCAGTCCCGGATGATCAATTCGTTCGACACCGTAAGGGCCGACACCCCGCCGCCGCGATAGAGAGTGGCCGTGTTGTTGCTGATGACGCAGCCGATCAGTTCACAGGTGGTTCCAGGCTTGGATGATTCCAGCGCAACGCCGCCGCCGTACCAGTTGGCCGTATTACCGGCAATCGTGCAATTCGAGATCGTGCCA
>CAZUYI010000461.1:0-2063 GCA_964624095.1 uncultured Verrucomicrobiota bacterium
CGGACCGCGACGTGGTTCGGCGCGCTGTGCGCGGCCGTCGCGACGGGCATGATGGCGCTCCTGCTCCGGATGCACGGCGTGGTGGCCTTGTCCGGCGGCGACATCTTGCGCCGCATGGGCGGTTCCGCCGTGCTGGGGGCGGTTCTGGTGCCGGTGCTGTTCGCGTTGATGCGGGGCTTGGAACGGCGGTTGGGCATGCGGGAGGGGCGGGCGTAATGGCGCGGCGCGACCGATCCCTGCCGGAAGTGCACGTCTGGCGCGTGCTACTGATGTGGCTGGCCATGCTGGGCCTGTTCGGCGCGCTCGGCTACCGCCTGTGGAACCTGCAGATGGCCCAAGGCCCCGAATACCGGCGGCAACTGGCCACGCAGAGCCTGCGCAGCGTCCGGATTCCCGGCATCCGGGGCCGGATTCTGGACCGGACCGGCGCGAGGTTGGCGGACAACCGCCCAAGCTATTGCGTTTCGCTCTACCTGGAAGAATTGCGCCGCCCCGGCAGCTTGCAGCGGACCATCGACCACGTGATGGATCGGCTGGACCGCCTCGCCGAAACCATGGATCGGCCGCGCCAGCTGGGACCGGACGACGTGCGCCTGCATCTGAACCGGCGCACGCCCCTGCCGTTGGTGGCTTGGCGCGATCTCGACCAAATGGCCGTGGCCCGGTTCCTCGAACATGCCGCGGATTATCCCGGCGCGGCGCTGACCGTCGAGCCCGTGCGAATCTATCCGCAGGGGGCCTTGGCCGGCCACGTGCTGGGCTACGTGGGCCGGGCCGACCTGGCCGTGGAACCGGCCGACGGCGACGCGCCGGAAAAATTCCACTACTACTTGCCCGAAATGGCCGGCAAGTCGGGCGTCGAAAAACGCCTCGACGGCGTACTGCGGGCCAACGCGGGCGGCCGCTTGGAACTCCAGGTGGACGTGGCGGGATTCAAGTTCGACGAAGTCTCGCACCGCCCGCCCGGGAAGGGCAGCGACGTGGTGCTGGCCCTGGATGGACGCATCCAGCGCGCGGCCGAAGAGGTGCTTGCAGGGCAGCGCGGCGCCGCCGTCGTGGTCGATCCGCGCACCGGCGACGTCCTGGCGCTCGCGAGCGTGCCGGGATTCGATCCCAACGATTTCGTACCGTCCATCCCGCCGGCGGTTTGGACCCGCCTGCTGAAGGACGAGACCCGCCCGCTCTACAACCGCGCCACGGCGGGGGAATACGCGCCCGGCAGCACCTTCAAGCCGGTCACGCTGCTGGCGGCCTTGGAAAGCGGCCGCGTCGCCGCGGACACGCGCTTTGCCTGTCCCGGATTTTTCGATCTGGGAACGGCGCGCTTCCGCTGCTGGCAGCATTGGGGACACGGCAGTCTCGACCTGCCATTGGCGATCCGCTATTCGTGCAACGTCTATTTGTTCCACGCCGCCCTGGCGGCCGGACCGGAAGCGGTGCAGGCCACGGCGCGGGCCTGCGGCCTGGGCCGCAAGACCGGCATCAGTTTGGATTTCGAGCGGCCGGGCCTGGTGCCGGACGCCGCCTGGAAACGCGCGGCGCGCCGCGACAATTGGCGCGACGGCGATACCTGCAACCTGGCGATCGGCCAAGGGGCGCTGCTCGTCACGCCGTTGCAGATGGCGATGTACGCGGCGGCGCTGGCCAACGGCGGGACGCTGTGGCAGCCGCGGCTGGTGGCGCGGATCGCGCCTGCGGAGGGCGAAGCGCAGGACATCGCGCCCGCGGCGGCGCCCGCCGGCCCGCACTGGGCCGCGCGGAACATCCGCGTAGTGCGCGAAGGCATGCGCGATGCCGTCAACCAGCTCGACGGTTCGGGCAAGCGCGCGGCCTTGCCGCACGTGGTCGTGGCGGCCAAAACGGGCACGGCCGAATACGGTCCCAAGGGCGCGGGCCGCAAAATGACCTGGATGGTCGCGTTTGCCCCGTTCGAGGAACCCCGCTATGCGCTCGCGCTACTGGTCGAGGACGGCGTCAGCGGCGGTACGACGGCCGCGCCGCGCGTCCAGCGCTTGCTGGCGCAGGTTTTCCACGACGTGGACCATCTGCCCTTGCCCGATTTG
>CAZUYI010000462.1:0-2059 GCA_964624095.1 uncultured Verrucomicrobiota bacterium
GCCGCCGGGCGCGCTGGCGTCCGTGATGCAGGCGTTCGCCCGGGGCGCGGGCGACGTGCTGCTCTGCACGACGATCATCGAGAGCGGGCTCGACATCCCCAACGTGAACACGATCCTCATTGACCGGGCGGACCGGTTCGGCATGGCGGACCTGTACCAGCTCCGCGGCCGGGTGGGCCGCTCGAGCCGGCAGGCCTATGCCATCCTGCTGATGCCCGTGCACGGGCGGCTGCTGGACGGCTCGCGCCGGCGGCTGCAGGCCATCCTCGAGCACAGCGACCTCGGTGCCGGGTTCCGGCTGGCCCTGCGCGACCTCGAGATCCGCGGGGCCGGCAACCTGCTGGGCGCCGCTCAGAGCGGCCACATCGCCGCCATCGGCTTCGAGTTGTACTGCCAGCTTCTGCGGCAGACGATCGCCCGCCTGAAAGCGGGCGCCGCGGGCGCCCCGCCCGCGGCCCCGGCGGCTTCCGCGCGCGCCGCGCGCGTGGACGTGGTCCTGGATTTCATTGACCTGTCGTCCACCGCGCCCGATCCCGCGCGCGCCGCGCTGCTTCCCGCCGGCTACGTCGAGGACGAGCGCCTGCGCCTCGGCGTGTACCGCCAGATTGCCGGCGCGGCTACGGCCGCCGAGCTCGACGCCCTGCGCGGCGAGTTCAAGGACCGGTTCGGGCCGGTTCCCGCCCCGCTGGCGCGCCTGCTGACGATCGCCGCCCTGCGCCTCGCCGCCGCCGAGAAAGGCGTGTCGTCCGTCGAGGTCGCGGACGGCAAAATCATGCTCACCCGTCGGGGCGAGCCGGTCCAGGAGGGGCACCGCTTTCCGCGCCTGCGCGCCGCCCGCCCGGACGCCCGGCTCGAGGAACTGCTCGACCACCTGCGCCGGCTGCCGGGGGGCTGAGTCCGCCGCTCCGGACTCCGGGGCAGGCTTGCATCGGCGCCGATTTCTGCTATAGACACGCCGGTTGATCCCGGCGCGGGCAGGTTCCGTGCCGCGGGGCGGAGCGCGCATGGCGGGCGAATACATATTCACGCTCGAACGCGTCACCAAGCGGTTCCGCGGCGAGACCGTGCTCGACGACGTCACCCTGGCGTTCTTCTTTGGCGCCAAGATCGGCGTCATCGGCGCCAACGGCTCGGGCAAGTCCACGCTGCTGCGCATCCTGGCCGGGCTGGATCGCGAGGTGCTCGGCGAGGTGCGCCTGGCCAAGTCGGTCCGGTTGGGCTACCTGCCCCAGGAACCGCGGCTCGATCCCGGCCTGACCGTGGCCCAGGTCGTCGAGGAAGGCGCCGCCAGCGAACGGGCGTTGCTGGCGCGCTACGACGCGATCTGCGACCGGTTGGGCGCGTCGCCGCCGGCCGCGGAAGCCGCCGCGCTCAACGACGAGCTTGGTCGGGTCCAGGACGCGATCGAGCGCCGCGACCTCTGGAATCTCGACCACAACCTCGAACTCGCCCGGGAGGCCCTGCGTTTACCGCCGGGCGAGGCGTCCGTGGCCACGCTGTCCGGCGGGGAACAGCGCCGGGTGGCGCTCTGCCGCCTGCTGATCTCCAACCCGGACGCCCTCCTGCTCGACGAGCCGACCAACCATCTCGACGCGGAGTCCGTCGGCTGGCTCGAGGCCTACCTCCAGAAGGTCCCCGGCACGGTGGTGGTGGTGACGCACGACCGCTATTTTCTGAACCACGTCACCGGCTGGATCCTGGAGCTCGAGGGCGGGCGCGCCTGGCCCTTCAAAGGCAATTACGAGGCCTGGCTGGAGCAGAAGCAGGCGCTCCTGGCCCGCGAGAGCCGGCAGGCGGCCTCGCGCCGCAAGCTGCTCGAGCAGGAGCTGAACTGGGTACGGCTGAACCCGTCCGGCCGCCGCGCCAAGGGCAAGGCGCGCCTGCGCCGCTACGAGGAGCTGGCCAGCCAGCCGGTGGATACGCGCGAGGACACGCTCGAAATCCAGATTCCGCCCGGCCCGCGCCTGGGCGACGTGGTCGTGCGCGCCGAGACGGTCAGCAAGGCGTTCGGCGACCGGCTGCTGATGGACCAGGTGTCGTTCGACCTGCCCCGCGGCGG
>CAZUYI010000463.1:0-2057 GCA_964624095.1 uncultured Verrucomicrobiota bacterium
GCCGATCCGCAGCTCGCCGCCCGCCTCCGCCATGCGGTAGCCGTCCTCGCCCAGGCCGAGGTCGGTCACAACCTCCAGCCGGAGCACCGGCGCCGGCGCGGCACGCGTTGTGCCGGCGCCGCCCAGGATCAGGTCCGTATAGCGCCGCAGTTCCTCCGCCGCGAACTGGACCGGCGCCGCCGGATCGTCCGCCACTACGCGGGGCCTGTGCTGGGGGTCACATGACCATGCCATGCCGGTTTTTCTCCCGAGGGTGTTATCGCCCATCGTCAGCCAGGGCCTGTTCCGCCCGGGCCAGCATCCGTTTCCAGTCCCGGTCCAGCCAGCGGTAAAACCAGCCGCTGTCCGGCGCGGCTTGGATGGCCTGTACGGCGTCCCGCGCGGCCTCCCGCATACGGTGACAGGCGGTCCGACGCTCCGCCGGATCCGTCCAGGGCGCCGGCAGCAGCCCGGCGTGATAGGCTTTGAAATACCGGGCGGCGGCTTTCCAATAGGCGGCCGCCTGCGCCAGGCCGGCCACGTTCCGCCGTTCCCGCTCGCCCGCCGCGAGGGCGCGCGCTTCCGCGAGGCAGCGGTCGAGGACCGGCTCGCCGAGCGCATCGAGGAAAAACGCGCTGTTGAACCCGTTGGGCAGCAGGCAGCCCCCGGGATGGGCCGGATCGGCATGCTCGAGCTGGAGCACGGGGGAGGCCTCGGTGAATTCCTGCTCGATGCGCCGCCGGGATTTCAGCCACGAGTCCCAGACCGGGCGCAGCGCCCGGCCGGCCGCCCCGAACGACCCGTAGAGGTACTCGTCGAGCAGCCGGCCATGGTCCAAGTGGTTCCACCAGCCACAGCGGGCGAAGGCCAGGTGGTTGAGCGCATAGGCATGGACATGGGAATCGCGGTACATGCTCGTGACGCCATCCACGCCCAGCTCATGGAACATCTGGGCGTCGCGGAGGACCATGTCGGAAATCGGGTACGGCAGGGACCCCTGCGAGTGCATGCCCATCAGGTAGGGCGCCACGATGAACCGGCCGCCGTGCGACATGCGCCAGCGCCGGATGAGCTCACAGTAAAAGCGGTTGACCGCGCAGCCGAACGGCGCCACGGGATGGGCGGCGCATTGCCAGTAGATCGCCAGGAGCGGCATCACGTTGGGTTCGAGCGGCATGTCCCGGGGCGGGAAGGCCAGGTCCGCGTAGGCCGTGTATCCGATCTGCACGGCCGGGAACTCCTGGCGCACCGCGCGGGCCACGTGGTTGACCAGCCGCGCGTAGCGGCGCGACTTGCTGGGGTTTTCGCCCGCCGCCGTGCGGCTGTGGCCGTAGGCCCGGAACACGTCGTCGGGCGAGAGGTCCAGGGCCCGGCAGGCGTCGCACTCGCAGCCGCCCTGCCCGTCCATCGGGGACACGTCCAGCATGCTCACCTCCGGGTGCGCCCGGAGGAACTCCATGACATTGCGCGCGAGCGCGGCCCGCATGGCGGAATTGCTGGTACAGACGCACACCTGGGCGGGATTGCCCAGCCGCCGGCCATTGCAGAGGGCGTACCACTCGGGGTGCTCCTTGAAATGCCGTTCCGGGGGGAGCAGGTCCAGCAGGTTATGGCAGCCCATGTGCACGCGCAGCCCGCGTTTCTCGATGTGCGGCAGGACGTGGCGGCGATACTCGCAGTCGTAGAAACACGGCTCGCCGCCGCGGCGCTCGCCGGTTTCCGGGTCGAACGCGGCGGCCGGGTCCGCCCGATCGTCCGGACGCACGTTGACCCAGACCGTGTTCATCCCGTTTTTCGCCATCCAGTCGAGCCGGGCCGCGATCCGGTCCAGCCCGTCGTTCCAATACAGCTGGAGGCCGCGGTACCAGAACCGGGGCGCCACCCGGATCGGGGCCGACGCGAACCGGATGGCGGGTTGTCGCGGAATGTGCTCGCCGTCCGGGGCCGGCTCGCCGAACAGGCAGCCGCCGAACCGGCGCAGGAACTCGTAGGCGCCGTAGAGAACCGCCCGGGGCGATCCGCCGCCGATCCGCAGCTCGCCGCCCGCCTCCGCCATGCGGTAGCCGTCCTCGCCCAGG
>CAZUYI010000464.1:0-2037 GCA_964624095.1 uncultured Verrucomicrobiota bacterium
ACGGGCTGCCCGGCAGAAACTCCATGCGGAGCGTGTAACGGACCCCGGAGCGGTCCTGGGCGTCCTTGCAGACAATGGAATGGACACCGTTGGACGTCAGCAGCACGTTGGTGAGGGCGGCCTCGATCTGGAATACATCGGTGCCGCGCGCCAGCCGGACGCCGTCAGGCCCGAACAGCTCGATGACCGGGTTCAAGGCGATGTCCGCGGCGCTGGCTTCGCCCATGCGGATGGCGACCTGGTCGCCCGTGAGGCCGTCAAAGACGGCCAGATCGAGGTCGCCGGGCACGTGGATCAGGCCGGACTTCGTTTCGCCGCTGATGATGGGGCCGATATCGGGGTCGGCGCCGGAGGGCGCCTCGCCCATGCGGACGAAGGAGACGGCGTACCGGCCGCGCCCCTCGAAGTAATCGTTCAGGCCCAGCGTGTATATCCCCGGCGTGTCCAGCGTGGCCGTGATTTCAGCGCGGTATTCCGGCGGATAGTCGTTCGTGACGGGCATCCCGGCCGGATCGTACAACTGGACGCTGGGTACGAGCGGAACACTCACCTGGCCCATGCGCACCTGGACCGTGCAGCGGCGCGAGACCGGGAAACTCGCCGCATCCAGGTCCGCCCCCACATCAATGACGCCCTCAAGCGAGGGCCCGTTCTGGATGGGCCCGACGTCCGGGTCGGCCAGGCTCAACGGCGCGTCCGGCATGCGCAGCATCGAGACGCTGTAGGCCAGCTCGTTGGAATAGGTGGCCAGGCTGGCGGGCAGGCTGCAATAGGTGTAGTACCAGCCGAAGTTCGTCACCGGCACCGATACCTCGTGCGAGCCGTACCGTGCGGTCCAGCCGGTGACGGGCACCAGGCTGCCGGAAGCCCGGTCGTCGTAAAACACCGACAGGTCAGGGATGTCCAGCAGCAGGGCGTCCTCGTTGGCGACCCGGAGGATGACGGTGTCGTTGCTGTCGGCCTGGAACTGGTAGACGCGGGCTGGGGCGTTGGTGGAGATCGTCCCCGTGTACCATTGCCCGGACTCGATGTCCGTGGCGGCGCCCGGCAGGGCCAGCAAGGCCGCCGCGGCGAGCGCCGCGCCGGCGCTGCGCTTCATCTTCCTGTGCATGGAGTCCCCTCGCGACGTGCTGTGCCGATCCGCGCGTGTTCGCCTACGGCGGCGGTCCGGCGCCTTCCCGCTGATGGATGACAGTATGCCAGAGGCCGGGATGGAAATCAATGCTTATTGTTCCGTGCGCCGGCCCGAAGCGGGGTGCCGGCCAGGATGGCGGGGCCGCGTGAATTTGCGGTCGCCAGCGAGCCGGGCCTCTGCTAGGCTGAAAGCAGCCATGAAGGTGCAGGCTCACGCGGTCATTTCGGCGGCCCTCGGCGTGCTCGTGGGGGCAAGTCTCCGGTCGCCGGCGGCGGGCGCGGCCTGCTTCCTGGCGGGGGTCCTGGTGGATGGCGACCATCTGCTCGATTACGCCTGTAATTATGGCAGCCCGTTCCGGCTGCGGCATTTTTTCGAGGCGTTCGAACTCGAGGCCATGACCCGCATCATCGTGGCCCTGCATGCCTGGGAATGGCTGGCCGCCGCTTGGATCCTCGTGGCATGCGCCGGCTGGCCTCCGGTCGGGCTGGGGCTGGCCGTCGGCTTTGGCGCGCACCTGGCGCTGGACCAGGTGTTCAACCGGCACGCGCCCTGCGCCTATTCCCTGGCCTACCGGGTGCGGCACCGGTTTGATGCCCGCTATTTCTACGGCCCGCGCGAGTACCGGGCCCGGCGCCGGTACGCGCGCGCCTGCGGCCGGCGCAACGCCGCCGGCGCGTTGACCGTGATGTTCCGCGCATGCGCCGGCCGCGGCGCGGAATGCGGCCCGGGCGGGATTCGCGCCGGCGGGAGCCGGGCGTGCAGGCTGAAGAAAACCGGGAGGCCGCATTGCGGAAACTATCCGTTCCATGAAAAGGCGTTGCAGGCCCGGCGTGGGAATCGGCCGGCCGCGGGTCGCCATGGCGTGCGCGGGCGCCTTTGGCACGCTGGTTCAGGTGCTGCTC
>CAZUYI010000465.1:0-2033 GCA_964624095.1 uncultured Verrucomicrobiota bacterium
GGCTGTCCTTCCAGCGCCCGACGGTACTCCGCGGCGGCTTCCGCGTAGGCGCCTTGCCGGAAGAGCCGCTGGGCGAGCCGGGCCCTGTCCCTGCCTGCCGGGCCGGGGTCCACGGCCGGCCGGTTGGTGGCAGACGCCGCGGCATTCGTGCCGGTCACCGTGTGCGCGAGAAGCACGCGGCCGGTCTCCGAGCGCGGTGGGAGGGGGCTGCTGTCGGCCCGGGCAGTCGGCCCGGCCAGGGGCGCCAGCGCCAGCCACAACGCCACGCCGGGCGCGGCGGTCCGGATCGAGGCAGCGGTCCGGGCCATGTCCGGCGTTCCGGCCGAACGCACGCGGACCCGGCCACGGCTCAGCCATCCGGCCGCCAGGAAGGCCAGCACGGCGGGCAGCAGGAAGAGCTGGAATCGTTCGACCGCGCGGCTCTGGACGGTCTCCTCGATATCGCGGGCCGCCAGCCGGGAAAGATGGTCCCGGTAGAGCGTGCCGAGCTTGACGTGCGCCGTGCCGACCGGCAGGTACGCGCCGCCGGTGCGCTCGGCGATCCCCTTGAGCGTCTCGTGGCTCAGCTTCGAGACCACCGGCTGGCCCTCGTACCGCAACGCGTCGTCCGTGTCCGGCCCGCTCGGCACGGGCGCGCCGGACGGGTCGCCAAATCCGACCGTAAAGACCACGAGGCCGCGCGTCCGCGCCGATTCTGCGGCGGCCAGGGCGGTGCCGGCCAGGTCCTCGCCGTCGGAAATCAGGATCAGGGCCTGGTGGGCGCCGGTTTCGTCGCCCAGTGCCTCGAGGCCCTTGCGGATGGCGTCGCCGAGGTCGGTTTCGCCGCGCGGGGCCGAGTCGAGCGCGATGCCGGACAGGACCTGCTCGAGGTAGGCATAGTCGGTGGTCAGCGGGCACAGCAGCACGGCCTTGCCCCGCACGGCGATCAGGGCCGCCCGGTCCCCGCGCAGCTCGCGGAGCAGGTCCTGCAGGTCGGCCTTGGCGCGCTGCAGCCGGTTGGGATGAACGTCGCGGGCCAGCATGGACCGCGAGACATCGAGGGCGATGACCAGGTCCCGGCCGCGCTGGGACACGGTCTCCTCGCGCTGCCCCCACAGGGGGCGGGCCAGGGCGACGAGGCCGAGCGCCAGGCCGGCGAGCACCAGGATCCATTGCGCGTAAAACCGGCGCGCGTCGGCCGGCGGCGCGAGCCGGCGCCGCATGGCCGGAGCCAGGAACCGGTCCATCGCGCGCCCGTTCAGGCGGCGCAGCGCCAGCCAGAGCGCGCCGAGCAGCGGCACCAGCCACAGCAGATACAGGACCCACGGCACGGCACACTGGAAATGCATCATCGGCTCCCGCTCAGATCACCTCGTTCCGCGCCGCCAGCGACAGCGTGGCCCCGGCCGCGATCAGCAGCAGCCCGGGCCAGAGCCAGCGGGGAAAGCGTTCGGCATACCGGGTATAGGCCTCGTGGCGGATGGCGGATTTCTGCAGCCGGTCAATGTCGGCCATCGCCTGCGCCAGGCCGCGGGGATCGCGCGCGTTGAAGTACCGGCCGCCCGTCTCGGCGGCGATCCGGCGCAGGAGCGCCTCGTCCATCCGCACGTCGGCATACTGGATGACCCGGCGGCCGAACACGTCCCGGGCCAGGAACGGCGCGCGCCCGGTGGAGCCCACGCCGATGGTGTAGATCTTGATGCCCAGCGCCTTGGCGGCCTTGATGGCGTCGTCGGGCTTGATCAGCCCCGTGTTCGATTCGCCGTCGCTGAGCAGCACGACGATCCGGGACTTCAGGTCCGACGGCTCGAGCCGGGCGCACGCGGTGGTCAAGGCATCGCCGATGGCGGTCAGCAATTCCTCCTCGTTGGCGACGCGGCCGTCGGCGCCCAGCACCGGCTGCGGGGTCTGCACGCCCGACAGGACGTGCAGCAGGGCGCCGTGGTCGAGGGTCAGCGGGACGCGGCTGACGGCAAAGCCGCCGAAGGTCACCAACCCGATCTGGTCGAACGGGCGTTTGCGGATGAAGTCCGCGAAGACGTCCTTCACGACAT
>CAZUYI010000466.1:0-2007 GCA_964624095.1 uncultured Verrucomicrobiota bacterium
ACCACCTCGTGATCATGCCCGACGCCAAGCTCGATGAGGCGATCCGCAACATGATCGCCTCCTGCTACGGCTGCGCCGGACAGCGCTGCATGGCCTCGAGCGCCATCGTGGCCGTCGGGCGCGACCTGTACCGACGCGTGTGCGAGCGGTTCGTCGAGGCCTCGCGCCGGGTCCGGGTCGCCAACCCGCTCGACCCGGCCGTGGCCGACGAGCCGATGGTCATGGGCCCGGTGATTTCCGCGAAGGCCCGCCGGTTCATTCTCGAGATGATCGAAACGGGCGTCCGCGAGGGCGCCACGCTGGCCCTCGACGGGCGCGGGCTGACCGTGCCGGGCTGCGAGCGGGGCCATTTTGTCGGGCCCACCGTGTTCACGGACGTCCGGCCGGGCATGGCCGTCCACGCCACGGAAATTTTCGGGCCGGTGGTCGTCATCCTGGAGGCCGCGTCGTTCGAGGACGCCCTGCGGATCGTCAACGGCCACACCTACGGGAACGGCGCCTCGATCTACACCCAGAACGGCTACTACGCCCGGACCTTCAAGCTGGAGGCAGAAGCCGGCATGGTCGGCGTCAATATCGGCATCCCCGCGCCGGTAGCCTTCCTGCCGTTCGGCGGCATGAAGCAATCCCAGTTCGCCGACATCAAGGCCCAGGGTAAGGCCGTCATTGACTTTTTCACCGACCCCAAAATCATCACCGAGCGCTACTGGCCGGAGCCTTGACGGCCCGTTGCCTCGGCACGAAAGGGACCCGCCCCCATGAAGCTCTCGCCGCGCCAGAAACGCCTGCTGCAGCGGACGTTTCTCGATTACCAGCCCACCTCGTCGTTCCTCAAGCACCCGCTCGTGGTCGAGCGGGCCGAAGGCCTGTATTACTGGGACACGGCCGGGCGCCGCTACTTCGACGCCATTGGCGGCATTTTCGTGGCCGTGCTCGGGCACCGGCACCCGCGGGTCGTGGACGCCGTGATGCGCCAGCTCGGCCGGATCACCCTGGCTCCGCCGCTGCACGGGATTGCCGATGTAACCCTCGAGTTCATCGGGAAACTCGGCGCGGTGGCGCCCGGCGCGCTCACGTATGTCAAGCCGTTTTCCGGCGGCTCGGAGGCCATCGAGGCGGCGCTGAAATTCGCGCGCCAGTACTTCAAGCAGACTGGGCGCCCGCTGAAATACAAGTGCATCAGCCGGTACCACGCCTACCACGGCGGGACCTTCGCCGCCATGGCCGCCAGCGGATCGGGTCCGCGCAAGAACAAGTTCGAGCCGGAGATGCCGGGCTTCCTGAAGGTGTTTCCGCCGACCTACTGGCGGGACCGGTTCAAGTCCTGGGAGGAGTGCAACCGGTTCTGCGCGCGCCTCGTCGAGGACGTGATCGTGAACGAGGGGCCGGACACCGTGGCGGCCGTGCTTGTGGAGCCGGTGGGCAACACGGGCGGCGTCATCACGCCCACCGACGAGTATTTCCGCTTCCTGCGCGAGGCCTGCGACCGGCACGACGTGCTCCTGATCTTCGACGAGACCATTACCGGCTATGCGCGCACGGGGCGCATGTTCGCCGCCCAGACCTTCGGCGTCACGCCCGACATCCTGTGCGGCGGCAAGGCGCTCTCGAGCGGCGTCGTGCCGCTGGGCGCCATGCTCGCGCGCCAGGACATGGCCCGGGCCTTCGAGGGCGCGCCGGGTCAGGGCCTGGAGTTCGCGCACGGCCATACGTTTGCGGGCAACCCGCTGGCCTGCGCCGCGGGCATCGCGGTGCTCGACGAGATCGTGGAGAAGCGGCTGGATCGCAAGGCCCGGGTCCTGGGCGCCCAGTTGCGCGTCCGGCTGGAAGGCTTGAAGGAGCTCGGCGTGGTCCGCGAGGTACGCGGCAAAGGCGTGTTTTTGGGCGTCGAGTTGGTCAAAGATCCCGTCCGTAACGAGCCGTTCCCCGAGCTGGGCCGGGCCCTCAAGGCCGCGGCCCTCAAGAACGGGCTCATCATGCGGATTGACCCTACCTGGTTCGCCGTGT
>CAZUYI010000467.1:0-2004 GCA_964624095.1 uncultured Verrucomicrobiota bacterium
TTGGGCTGGCTCGCGTTGCGGTAGGGCGCGGCCGCCGGCCGCGCCGGGAAGCGGCCAGCCAGGCGCTAGGCTTTGCGCCCGGACGGCGGTCTCGGCGAGACCGCCCTACCGGGTAAACGTCAAGGTTCCGAACCGCTCGGTATCGTGCGCGTTGACGGGCGAGCAGGACCAGGAGGTCACCGGCGCCAACCGGTCGCGGATCACCCGGTGCAGGTTCAGTCGCCAGGCGCCGCCCGGCTCGATCCGCCCCTCGAGGGAGGCGGCCGGAATCTTCAGCTCGGCCGTCCAGCCCGACTCGGTGACCGCGGCCTGAGCCTCCCAGGGTGGCGCGAAGTCATACTCGCGCGCTCCGCCCCTGACCCGCTGGTCGAGCTTGACGCCGCCCGCGCTGACGGCGAGTTGGTAATACGTGCCGGAATCCGGGTCGGGCTGCAGGAACAGGAGGATGCAATCGTCCTCGAAGACGGAGACCTCGCGGGCCGGGGTCGCCTTCCGCTTGATGTCCGCGGGGGTCCGGTCATCGCAGCGGATCAGCAGGTAGAGTGCCTCCCGGTCATAGGCGGCCTGGAACGAGGTGCGCGCCATGGCGGGCGTCCCGTCCGACGCCACGAACCCGCTCCAGACGGGCGCCCGCTTCCACACGGCGTCGTCCGGCTTGGCGTCCAGGACCGGCGCGGCGGCGGCGGCCGGCGCGGTGCCGGTTTTGCGGTCCCGGCCGGCTTGCGGGTCGCGTTCCGTGCCCGTGGCGAACTGAGCGCCCTTGGCCAGAAAGTCCTGTTTCAGGGTCCAGAACCGGTCGGCGCTGGTGGCCAGCAGGGCGGCGGCGTAGCGACCCTCAGCGAGCGCGGCGCCGGCGGCGGCGAGCGTTGCGCGCATGAACGCCTCGTCTTCCGGCCTCAGCGTGGCGAGCGCCGCCGGGTTCTTCATCAGCGCCTCGGTGTCCCGGACGATCGCCTCGAGGTGTTCGGTCTCCTTGCCCTTGCGGACCTCAGCTGTCCACCGGGCGATGGACGCCTGTGATGCGGCGGTCCGGAACGCCGCCACGCCGAACGGGGCCAGCGCCACCTTCACCGTCGCCCGACCGTCCCGCCCGGGCTCGGCCGCGCGCTTGCCCGTTACGGCGTCCAGCACGGGGCCCGAGCTCGCAAGCTCGATCGTGCCGGACACCGGCCAGTAGCCCGGGTTGGCGGCGTAGAACCAGTACTCGTCGCCCCGCCGAAGCTCCCGCAGCGCCAGCTCCGTCCCGAGGCCCGTGCCGGCCGCCGGCTGGAACTTCTCAGACGGCAAAGCGCGCAGTACGCGGTTGAACTCGCGCAGCGGTTGCTCGTTCCCCTCGAAGAGCGTGGCGTCGGCAAACCCGTAGAACACCAGGTCCGGGTCCGCGCCGATCAAGGCGCGGGTAAACACCTCGCGCGTATTGTTCCCGTCCGGCTGGCCCATGAGCGTCATCTGGAAATAGCGCGGCCAGTCGGGCCGCGGGGGCAGGAGCCAGGCGGCGCGTTCCACTTCCCACCAGTCGTGCTTGACCTGCACGGAGCGGTCGCGTTCCGCCTGGAAGAAGGCGAACCGTTCCGGGTCGGCGGACATGTCCCAGCCGCG
This sequence comes from uncultured Verrucomicrobiota bacterium, assembly GCA_964624095.1. Taxonomy (GTDB): domain Bacteria; phylum Verrucomicrobiota; class Kiritimatiellia; order JAAZAB01; family JAAZAB01; genus CAZEVX01. The sequence goes on from CAZUYI010000467.1 coordinate 1,600, forward strand.
GTTCACGCCGGCTTCAGGGGGCTTGTTGAGCACGCCGTACATGATATGGGTGAGGCTGACGGTATCGTCCGCCGCGAACAGGCTGCCGTCCCAGGCATTGGCCAGCATGTACTCGGAGAAGGACAGGCCGCTGGCGCGCCACTCGGCGTCGTGGATGGGATTCATGTACAGGTTGCACACGCACTTCAGGCCCGGGCGCTCCCGACGGACGGCGTCCGCCACGTCCCGGAAGAGGCTCTTCATGCGGGCGGCGCGCCAGGCGTACCAGGCGGGGCGCATGGCCGGGTCGTTCAGGTAGTCGTGCCGCTTCTGGAACCGGTCCGGATCGTCGAGGGAGAAGGGCGTCTTCAGGCCGGTCTCGCGCTCGAACTCGCGCAGCGTGACGTCCCCGTAGCCGTAGTAGGT
>CAZUYI010000468.1:0-1581 GCA_964624095.1 uncultured Verrucomicrobiota bacterium
GTGCGGCGGGAACATCCGAAGGTCGGCCGCAACGATCCCTGCCCCTGTGGCAGCGGCCGCAAGTACAAGAAATGCTGTGGCGTGGCATGAGCCCCGCGCCGCCGGCCCGCGGGAGGTGGCTGCGCGCCGTGCGCCGCCGCATCCCGTCTCCGCGGCGGCGCCCTGAACCGTGGGCCGCCGGCCTGAGCGGTGTCCTGCTGTTCGCCGCCTTCCCGCCGCTCGAGTGGGCGCCGGCCGGCTGGGCCGCCCTGGCCCCGCTCGTATGGGCCTGCGGGCGAGTGGCGCCGGCTAGAGCCTTCCGGCTCGGGTTGGGCGCCGGGCTGATCTTCTGGCTGCCGTCGGTTGCCTGGCTCACCCGCGTGTCGCGGGTCGGCTGGCTGGCGCTCGGCGCCTATTGCGCGCTGTGGATCGCCGTGTTCGCACTGGGCGCCGCCTGGCTGCTGGCCCGGCGCCGGCCGGACACCATGGCCGGCCGCGCGGCGGCGTGGGTCGGGATCCCGGCGCTGTGGGTCGGGACCGAGTTCCTGCGCGGCACCCTGTTTTCCGGGTTCCCCTGGAATCCGTTGGGAGTCAGCCAGTATGCCTGGCTGTCACTCATCCAGGCGGCCGACCTCGGCGGCGTCGCGCTGGTGTCGTTCCTGCTCGCGCTGGTCGGCACGGGGTTGGCCATGGCCGCCGGGCGCGCGGGCGGAGGGCTCCGCGCCGCCCGCGCAGCGGCCTTCGACCTCGCGATTCCCTGCGCAGCGGCTCTGCTGGCCCTCGGCTACGGCGGCGCGGCGCTGCGCCGGGTGTCCCCGGCTGGGCAGCTGATGCGGATCAGCGCCGTGCAGGTCAACATTCCTCAGGTCGAAAAATGGTCCGAGTCCTGGACGGAGGCGATCAACGGGCGCCTGCGCCGCATGAGCCGCCTGGCGGCGGAGGGCGGCGCGCCCGAACTCATTGTCTGGCCGGAAACCGCCGTGCCCGATTTCGTGCGCTTCGACTCCAACAGCCTGGCGCTCGTGCAGGACGTCCTGGCGCTCGGCGTTCCGCTGCTCATGGGGTCCATGGACGCCGACCCCGCCGCGGAGCCGCCGCGCTACTTTAACAGCGCCCTCCTGTTCGAGCCGGGCGGCGGCGAGCCGCAGACCTACGCCAAGCGCCACCTCGTGCTCTTCGGCGAGTATATCCCCTTCGAGCGATACCTGCCGTGCCTTCGCGCGCTTACACCCATCCAGGCGAGTTTCACGCCCGGCCGCGAAGCCACGGTGTTCCGGCTGGGCGAACGCCACTTCTCGGTCCTTATCTGCTTCGAGGATACCGTCGCCCGCCTGGCCCGGGAGGCGGTCCGCGCCGGCGCCCGCCTCCTGATCAACCAGACCAACGATGCCTGGTTCGATCCCTCCTGGGCCTCGCGCCAGCATCGGGCCCAGGGCGTGTTCCGGTGCGTCGAAAACAGGGTTCCGGCCGTGCGCGTTCAGCATCCCGGTGGGCAACCCGCCGGGCACGCTGGCCGAGATGCAGGCTCAGCTCAACGCCATCGCCCCGGCCCTGAGAGTGTGCAAGCAGTACGGCGGTGCGTGGAGCTATCATTCGTATACC
>CAZUYI010000468.1:1591-1996 GCA_964624095.1 uncultured Verrucomicrobiota bacterium
GCCTGCGGCCGCGTGCTCGCGGAACTTCCGCGCGGCGCCGGACGGCTCCCGGAGCCCGCCCTGCTGACGCACGCGCTCGGACTGCCGCCCGGCGACATGCCCCTGCCGCTCTACACGCGGGCGGGCGACTGGCTGGGAATCGGCTGCGCGGCGCTGACCGCCACCGTGCTGGCCGCGGCGCTCGCCGAGTGGCGCCGGACGGGGGCGCGTCAGCGCGCACTCGACAGGCCGGCGTGAAATCGGCTAGACTGGGCCCGATGGGCGGCGTCCCGGCCGCGGGGCGTCCGAGCGGGGAGGCGCGGAGTCATGATGCAGCGCATGCAACTGGACGTATCGGGACGTGTCCAGGGGGTGGGATACCGCCATGCCTGCATTCAGCGGGCGCGCGCCCTGGGCCTGGCCGGC
>CAZUYI010000469.1:0-1984 GCA_964624095.1 uncultured Verrucomicrobiota bacterium
CGTTCCGGAACAGCGGCGAGGTGGGCGGGCATCTCCTTATCCGGGAAGGTGGTCGTGAGATCGTGAACCGCCCGCTGGCCAACGCGATCATGCCGCAGGCCGGCCTGGCGCTGGTGAAATGAACGGATGCCATGCGAAGGAGGAGCAGGTCATGAAGCATCACATCGGAAGGCTGGGGGTGGCATGGATGGCGGCGTGTCTGGGCGGCGCAGCCGGAGCCGCCGAGCCAGCGGACGTGGCGGCGCTGATGGGGCGGCTTGTGGATCCGCAAGCCCGGGTGACACTGGAAGAGGATTCCAGGGCGGAGGCGGCCCTGGAACTGGTGGAGATTGGCCCGGCGGCGGTGGACCCGCTGCTGAGCGCGCTGGCCAATCCGGATCCCGGCGTCCGGCGGCTTGCCGCCTGGGCGCTGGGCGAACTCCGTGACGGCCGGGCCGCGGACCCGCTGGCGAAGGCGCTCGAAGACCCGGATGGCTTCGTGCGCGGCGCGTCGGGCGCGGCGCTGGGGAAGCTCGGTGCGCCGGCGACGGACGCCTTGTGCCGGGCGATGGTCAACCCGAGGGCGGAGGTGCGCCGAACCGCCGCGCGTGCGCTGGGGGAAAGCGCAGACCCACAGGCGGTGGCCATTCTGGCAGCGGCGTGTAAGGATCCGGACCCGGACACGGCCCGGCTGGCCGCCAGCGCGCTGGGCCTGCTCAAGGCCCCGCGGAGCGTGCCCGCGTTGGCCGAGGCGCTCCGGAGCGAGGATCCCCGGATGCGGGATACTGCGGCCTGGGCGCTGGCGGAAACGGGCGAGCCGGCGGCCGGCGCGCTGGTTGGCATGCTGGACGCCGAACGCGCCGACACGCGCGAAGCAGCGGCCCGTGCGCTCGGGGCCATCGGCCGGCCGGCGATCCCGGTTCTGACCGGCGCGTTGCGGAATGCCAGCGGGCGGGTGCGCGCGCACGCGGCCGAGGCGCTGGGAACAATCGGAGCGGCGGAAGCGGAAGGCGCGCTGCGGCCCCTGCTGCGGGACGGCGACGCGGCGGTACGGAGCCGCGCGGCCCGCGCGCTGGGGCAGGTGGCCGGGGCCCGGGCCCTGGACCCGCTGGCGGCCGCGCTCAAGGATTCGGACGCCGATGTGCGCCGGAGCGCGGCCGAAGGGTTGGGCGCCGCGCGCGACTCGCGTGCCGTGCCGCCGCTGGCGGCGACGCTGTCGGATGCCGACGCGGCCGTACGCCGGGCGGTGGCGGCCGCGCTGGGCGCGATCGCGGAGCGCGGCGCCGCCGGCGCGTTGATCGGCGCCCTTGCGGATCCGGATCAGGACGTGCGCGTGTCATCCGCCCGGGCCCTGGGCCGGCTGAAGGATCCGCGCGCCATCGAGCCCCTGATCGAGGCCATGGGCGACGCCTATGCCGGCGTGGGGTACGAGGCCAACGCGGCCCTGCGCGAGATCACCGGGCACACGGTGGATGTCCCCCTGGGCTGGAACGCCCAGACGATCCGCACGTTTCGCAAGCCGCAATGGGAAACGTGGTGGAAGGAACAGAAGGCGAAGAACGCGGCGCAGTAGGTGTGCCCCGAAAAAGGCCAGCACGATGCCCCCGACACTCCGGGCGCTGTTCGCTGTCCTGCTGCTCGCGGGTACGGCGCGCGCGCAGGTCGAAAACAACCGGCCTCGGGAGAACAAGGCCCCGAATCATCGGCTGGAAGCGGCCGGCGACCCGCGGCGCGGGTCGCCGGCGTTTCCGCCGTCAAAGGGTATCGCCATGGATACACGCGGCGAACAGAGCCGTTCGAGCCGCGCAGTGGCCGGCGGCGTGAAGGGCGCGGCGCCTCACCCGGCGCGCGTGATCTCGCGCCTCCATGAGGCGCAGCCGGGCGCCGCCCGCGCCCTGGCCTGGCCGTCGGCCGGGCCGGGCACGGAGGTTCCGGCGCTGCATGACGGGGATGACGCGCAGGCGGCGCGGCTGCCTCCGGGCACGGCCGCCATCGGCATCGAGTG
>CAZUYI010000470.1:0-1971 GCA_964624095.1 uncultured Verrucomicrobiota bacterium
AGTACCTGCGCCGGCAGATGAAGCCGGAACGGAAGGAGGCGACGGGCGAGTATTCAATCTACCCATTCCTGGTGAGTCGGGCCGGAAGGCCGGAGCCCGCCATTCCGGCCGGAATGCCCCTGGCGCGGCATTTCGAGGGGATCGGCCAAATCCTCATGTCCTCGGGATTCGGGCCGGCGGATGTCTATGCGTTGTATTCGTGCGGGGGGAACCGGAGCGAAACGGATTACGACGTCACCCATTTCACGATCTACAAACAGGGATTCCTGGCGCTGGACAGCGGGACCCGCGCGCAACTTCAACCCGATCCGGCCAGCGCGCGCAATTATGCGAACCAGACCGTGGCGCACAACTGCGTATTGATCCACATGCCGGGCGAGGCACTGCTGGACCTGGGCAACAAGCCGATCCAGGCCAACAGCGGCGGGCAGCGCCGGAAATCGAATGAAATTCAGGCGCTGGCCTTCGAGACCGACGACCGGCTGTTCGCCTACATGGCCACCGACGCCACGCCGCTGTATCACGAGGACAAATGTGCGGAAATGGTGCGCCAGTTCCTGTTCCTGCCGCCGAGCCACTTCGTGGTGTTCGACCGGGTCGCCTCGAAAAAGGCCGAGTATGCCAAGACCTGGCTGCTGCACACGGCCAACGAGCCGGCCCTGGCGGACTTGGGCAAGGAGTTCCGGGCGGACCAGGACCGGGGGCGGCTGTACTGCCGGACGCTCTACCCGCCGGACGCCGTGCTCGAACCGGTCGGCGGCCCGGGCAAGGAATTCTGGGCCGACGGGAAGAACTGGCCCATTCCGGCGGATTCGCCGTACGCGCGGAACATCGGCATGACGAACGGGGTGGTGCCGGAGAACATCGGCCGGTGGCGGGTCGAGGTGAAGCCGGGCGCGGCGCGCGAGCAGGATTGGTTCCTGCACCTGATCCAGGTGTCGGACCAGACGGTGGAGACCATGACGCCGAGCGACGTGAACGATGCAGGCGAGCGGCTTGAACTGCGCTTCACGGCGGGCGCGCGGAGCTATGGCATTACGCTGAACAAGCGCGGGGAGGTGGGCGGGCATATCCGCATCGCGGAAGGAAGCGAGGTGCTGGCGGACCGGCCGCTGACCCGCGCGGTCCAGCCGCAAACGGGCCTGGCGCTCGTCGAGTAGTCAGAATCCGGAATCCGGAATTCAGGAGTTGGAACGTATCATTCAGGGTCCGGGGCCGCCTTTGACAATGGAGGGCCATTCTGAAATCTGTATTCTGACTCCCGGATTCCCGATATCCCGGCTGACCGGGTCAACGCACGTACATGGAGAGAGAAAATCCGCATGAGTCGGTCATTGACGGGTACCGCGATCCGCCGCGCATACACAGGGGGCATGCGGCTCGCATGAGGCCCCGCGTGTTCATAAAGGCCAGCGCGGTTAGAACCTTGGCGCTGGGATTGGGCGTCGCGCTGGCCATGATTCCGGCCGGGCATGGCGAGCCGGAAAGCGGGTATGCCGCGGCCATGGCGACGGGGCGCGCGGAGCGGAAGCGATACGGGGATCAGTGCATCACGGAGGCCATTGGGCGGGCGCGCGCGGAATTCCAGAAGGCGTTCGAGCAGGCCGGCACCGACGACGAAAAGGCGGAATCGCTTCTGGCGCTGGGGGAGGCGTGGCGGGCGGACCAACTCGCCGCGGACGTGGAGGCGGTCCGGCGGCTGTGCGAGCAGGTGCTGGCCTTGGAACAGGCCGCGCCGCTATACAAGGGATTGGCCGCGGTGTCCATCGGGGAGACCTGGCATCTCGAGACCCAGTATAGCCATGCCCGGGCGGCCTACGCGCGGGCGCTCGAGTGTTCGAAGGACCCGGATGTGGTGCAGAAGGCGCACGTCGGCGCGGCGCGAGCCTTGCTGCGGGAGGGGAATATGGCCGCGGCCCGCGACATGCTCGAGCGGCTGCTGGCGATGGAGTGGAAGGAATCGGACGAGCG
>CAZUYI010000471.1:0-1968 GCA_964624095.1 uncultured Verrucomicrobiota bacterium
GCCGGCAACATGATCGTGGACATCGGCGGGGGCACGACGGAAGTGGCCCTGATCTCGCTGGCCGGGATCGTGTTCAGCCGGAGCGTCCGGGTGGGCGGCGACGAAATGGATGACGCCATCATCCAGTACATGAAGCGGGTCTATAATTTGATGATTGGCGAAAGGACCGCGGAACAGATCAAGATCAGCATCGGCTCCGCCTATCCCATGCCCGACGAGAACACGATGGACGTCAAGGGCCGGGACCTGGTGGCGGGCCTGCCGAAGACGCTGACGCTGACCTCGGAAGAGGTCCGCGAAGCCCTGCACGAACCCGTTACCGCGATTGTGGAGGCCATGCGCTTCACGCTCGAACGCTGCCCGCCGGAACTCTCGGCGGACCTCGTGGACCGCGGCGTGATGATGGCCGGCGGGGGCGCCCTGCTGCGGGGGCTCGACAAGCTCATGGCCGAGCAGACCGGGCTCCCGGTGCACGTGGCTGAAGATCCGTTGAGCGCCGTGGCGGAAGGGACCGGCATGGTCCTGCACGAGCTCAAGTTCCTGCGCAAGGTGGCCAGCACGCCGTTCTGAGCCTGCTGGTGCGCCCTGCGTTCGCCTGTCGTCAGCGCCCCGACGGGGCGCCCTGCTTCATGCCGTCGCCTCAAGGGCACGGAGTACAGCCGTGAGGCGCGTGGGAACGATGATCGCAGCGGCCGCCGTCGTGGCGGCCTTCTGCCTGGCGGTGCCGAAGCCGGCCGCCCGGCGGCTGGCCGGCTTCCTTCAGGACGCTCTGGCCCCGATCGAGGCGCCGCTGGCCCGGATCAAGAACGCGCTCGACCGGACCGTGACTCCCGCCCGGCGCGTGACGCCCGCCGTCTACGAGAGCCTGCTGGCGGAGGTGACGCGCCTGCGGCATGAGCGGCGGCGCATCGAGTCGCTGGACCTCGAAAACCGGCAGCTGCGCCGCATGCTCGACCTGCCCGCGCCGCCTGGCTGGCGCCTGCTGGCCGCCGACATCCTGGCCCGCGACGTCAATGCCTGGTGGCAGACCGCGCGCCTGAACCGGGGCTCCGCCGACGGCGTCGCGCCCGACCTGCCGGTGCTGAGCCCGGATGGCCTGGTCGGGCGCGTGCTGCGCGTGTCGCGCAGCACGTGCGATGTCCTCTTCCTGGTGGATCCGCGCTGCAAGGTTTCCGCCCGCGTGCTGCCGGGCGGCGCCCTGGGCGTTGTACGCGGCCAGGGCGTGTCCTGGCGCGGCCAGCCTGGCTGCCGCATGGAATACCTGTCCCCGGCCGCCGCCGTGCGGCCGGGCGACGACGTCGTCAGTTCCGGGCTGGGCGGCGTCTTCCCGCCCGGGCTGCTGCTCGGCCGCATCCGCCGCGTGATGCCGGACCGGTCGGGCCTGTACCAGTCGGCCGAGCTCGATCCGGCGGCCGGCTTCCAGACCCTCCAGATGTTGTTCCTCATCCTGCGCGACGCCGCGCCGCCCGCCGAGTCCTGGGAGGTCGAGCCGCCATGACCCTCCTGATTCTCCTGGCCGCCTTGCCGGTCGGCGCGGCCCTGCAACAGGTGCTGCCCGGCCTGTCGTTCCTGGGCCAGGCCAAGGCGCCGTTCGTGCTGTGTCTGGCGCTGCACGGCGCGCTGGATCGCTCCCTACCCGTCTGCCTGGCCGCGGCCTGGGCGGGCGGCCTGCTGTGCGACGGGCTCGAGGCCCTGCCGCTGGGCGCCTCGGCCTCGAGCTTCACCCTGCTGGCCCTGCTCGTGCGCGGCCAGCGCGACCGGTTCTTCACCGGCCATGCCACGACCCGCGCGGCGTTCGGCGCCGCCGCCGGGCTGGGCCTGGTGCTGGTCATGGCGCCCTGGCTCTGGGCGGACGGGCTGCGTGTCCCGGACACCGACTGGCGCTGGCTGGCGCTCAAGGCGCTCGGCACGGCCGCGCTGGGCGCCCTGCTGCTCCCGCTCACCTGCGCCTTGATGGGACGGCTCGAC
>CAZUYI010000472.1:0-1966 GCA_964624095.1 uncultured Verrucomicrobiota bacterium
TGCGCCTGCTCCTGATCGCTGAAGGGGCGGCGGTGGTCACGGCGGGTGCCGCCGCCGGATGCATTCTCGCGGCGGGCTACACCGCGCTGATCCTCCGCGCGCTTGAGACGGTCTGGCGCGAAGCGGTCCGCGCCTCGTCGTTCCAAATGCAGGTGCGCCCCGCCTCGGTGGCCGTCGGCGCGCTGGCCGTCGCAGGGGCGGCGCTCGCGGGCATGGCGTGGGCGATCCGCGGGCAGTTCCGGTCGACCGTCCGCGAGTTGCAGCGCCGCGAGCCGGAAGCGGAGGGGGGCGTTCGACGCGGGGCGCGCCGAACGCTCCTCGCCGGCGCGGGCGCGCTGCTTGCCGCAGGTCTCCTCGCGGCCGTGGTTCCGCCCGGAAGGGGAGGGCCGGCCGCGGGCGCGTTCTTCGCGTCGGGGACGCTGGTGCTGGCGGGGCTGCTGGCGCTCGGCCATGGCGGTCTGGGGATGCTGCGGACGGCGGCGGCACGGCGGGCGCTAAGCGACGCGGGGCTCGCCGCGCGGGGCGTGGCGCTGCGGCGCGGGCGCAGCCTGGCGTGTGTCGCGCTCGTCGCACTCGGCGTGTTTCTGGTCGTCGCCGTCGCCGCGAACCGGCGCGGCCCGGTGCGCGATCCGGCGGAGCGTTCGAGCGGCACCGGCGGCTACGCGCTGTGGGCGGAGACGACCCTGCCGCTGACGCATGACCTGAACAGCGGCCGCGTCCGTTCCCGTTTCGGACTGCCGGCCGACGCGGCCGACGGCGCGGTGTTCACGCAGCTCCGCATGCGCGAGGGGGATGACGCGAGCTGCCTCAATCTTCATCGTGTCGCTACGCCGCACTTGCTCGGGGTCGACGCAGCGGAGATGGACCGACGCGACGCGTTCACCTTTGCCAAGCTCGCCGACGGCGCCGATCCGGGGCATCCCTGGCGCCTGCTTGACCTCGACATCGGCCCGGAGACCGTTCCGGCCGTCGCCGATCTGGCCGATATCGTGTGGAGCATGGGCAAGGCGGTCGGCGACACGCTGACCTATACGGATGAGGAGGGGCATCCGTTCCAGGTGCGGCTCATGGCCGGGCTGGCGCCGTCGATCCTGCAGGGGCACATCATCATCTCCGAACAGCGCCTGCTGCAGCGCTATCCTTCGCTTGTCGGCACGCGCGCGGTGCTGGTCGACGCGCCGCCCGAGCGGGCCGGATCCCTGGAGCGCGCGCTGACCGAACGGCTGGCCGACCTCGGCCTCTCCTGTGTCCCGGCGGCGCGGCGGTTGGCGGTGTTCAGCAGCGTGGAGAACACCTACCTCGCGATCTTCATGGTGCTGGGCGGGCTGGGCGTGTTGCTGGGCAGCGCCGGTCTGGGCGTCGTCGCCGCGCGCAACATTCTCGAACGGCGCGTCGAGTTCGCCCTGCTGCGCGCGGTCGGGTTCCGGCGCCGCCGTCTGGCGAAGCTGGTCTTTGCGGAGCACGCCGCGCTGGCCGTCGCCGGGATCGCGGCGGGGGCGCTGGCCGCGGGGGTGGCGGTGACGCCGGCGCTGCTCGCGCCGGAGTCAGTCGTGCCGTGGGTCGGGCTCACGCTGACGCTGGGAGCCGTGTTCGCGGGGAGCTTCCTCTGGGTCGGACTGGCCGTGTTCGCCGCGATGCGCGGCCCCCTGATCCCGGCGTTGAGGAACGAGTGAACGGGATCCGTTGCAGGGATGATCAGAGCCTGTTCCACCCCGTGACGGCAACGGACTACTGCGCCGGCCGGGCGGGTGCGCCCTGCCCTTGCCAGGTTCAAGGCCAGCAGGCGCCCGATCATCCAGGATCATCCAGGGTCAGCCCTTGAAAAATGAGATTCTGGGAATACGTATCGCTTGTTGGAGAACAACTCCAGTCGTGTTACACGCTTGGTTAAGACGGCGTCGCGCGACGAGTGATATTCGTGCCGGTCCCGGAGTCACCCTTGAGCAGCCGAGGTCTCGTCACTCCG
>CAZUYI010000473.1:0-1965 GCA_964624095.1 uncultured Verrucomicrobiota bacterium
CGGGCGCTCACAGCGAGCCAACCATCCCGGGCAGGCGCAACCTCAGACTGACGCCCGCGTTGCGATCACCGCCGCGCTTGACAGGGGCGCGGCGAACCTCTATAAAGCGATTGACCCAACGATCGTGTCGCGATCCTCGCCATCCGGTTGCCGGGGCTGTATGCACACGTTGCGTCAGGAACGGGCCGTTCCCGGGATCCGCGAATCGGGTCAGACGGCTGTTTTCGAGCGGGGGCCAGGTATACGGTTTCCGCTGCTCGGCCTTGCCCGGCTCCGCTTTCCGCCGCGTATTACCGTGCCTCTAGGAGCAACCCGTCGCGTTTCATCCAGGAGGGTTTCATGAGTATCCCGCGTGTATCCCGTCTGTTGTCGTTCGCGCTGGCTGGACTGTGTCTCGGCGCGGCCCAGGCCCGCGCGCCGCTCGAGGACGGCCCCCGCGCCGCAGGCGCGGCGCTGCCGTCGCCGACGTCGCCGCGCCAGCCGACCCTCGGCAAGTTCATAGACCAGCTCAATCCGCTCGACGCCCGCCGCATCCGGGCCCGGCGCGAGGCTCGCGACACCGAGCGCCGCCTACGGGCCTCCGGGCTGCCGGTCAGCGCCGCCGTCCAGGCCGCGCTGGCCGACACCGTCGTGAGCGCCACCGACCGCGTATTGGTGGTGCTCGTCGAGTTTGGCGGGACGAACCGGCTTACCTGGACGCCGGGCGTTTCGACGTGGGACCCCACCGGGCGCTGCGACACGGCGGAATACAACAACTGGGTGGGCACAACCAATGCCGGGGACAACATCGCGGCCATCCACGGGATCGCCGGTCCGACCGACTTCGTCTACACCGGTCCGCTGCACAACCAGATTCCGCGCCCGCTCTCGGCCGCCGACCGATCCGGCGACATGATCTGGACCCCGGACTTCAGCGTGGCGTATTACAGTAACCTGATTTTCGGCAGCGGCGTAGTGCTGGACTACACCCGGCAGGACGGCTCGGTTGTTCACCAGGATTTCAGCGGGCGCTCGGTGGCCGACTATTACGCCGACCTGTCCGGCGGCCGCTACCGGATCGAGGGCGAGGTGATCGGCTGGCTGAAGCTGACCAATTCGACCTGGTGGTACGGGGCCGACCCGGCGCCGGGCGCGCGCTCGGTGCCGTCGGGCGTCAGTTGCGGGCATCACGGGGGCATTCCGGGCGCCGGCACGGCCCGGACGCTGGTCAAGGAAGCCCTCGATGCGCTGAAGGCCCGGGACCCGTCCTTTGACTGGGCCCGCTACGACCAGGACGGGGATGGCATCGTTGACCGGCTCTGGATCATTCATGCCGGCTTGGGCGAAGAGGACAGCCCGACGGTCCTGAACCGGACGTCCTACGGCGAGGCGGCGCTCTGGTCTCACTCCTCGTCCGTGATTCCCTCCCACCCGGTGTCGGCGGGGATTTCCGCCGGGCCGTACATCATGATGCCGGAAAACGCCGGGATTGCCGTGCTGGCCCACGAGTTCGGTCACAACCTGGGCGCCGACGACTTCTACGCCTACGAGTTGGGCGAGACGTCGGCCGGGTTCTGGACGCTGATGTGCGACGACTGGACCGGCTATCCGATCGGATTCGAGCCGCCGTCCATGGATCCCCTGCACCTGGACAACTGGGGCTGGCTCGATCCGCTCGTCGTGAGCGACACCGGGCGCGTGTACGAAGTCACGCTCGGGCAGGCCAGCGCGTTCCCCGGCGGCCCCATGGAGCGCGGCGCGCGGATCGAGCTGCCCGACCTGGCCACCCCTTATCTCGTGGCCCCGCTGGGCGCCTCGCAGTGGTGGGGCGGAAACGAGAGCCTGGCCAACGCCCGGATGACCACGCGGACTCCGGTCATGATTCCGCCCACCGGCGCCACGCTGACCTTCAAGACCGCCTATCAACTCGAGACAGGCTGGGATTTCCTCTGGGTCCAGGTCTCGCCCGACAACGGCACGACCTGG
>CAZUYI010000474.1:0-1940 GCA_964624095.1 uncultured Verrucomicrobiota bacterium
CACGAATCCATGCGGCAGGCGGCGTACTGCATTGCGCTCGAAAAAGTGGCCCAGGCCCTGATCGCCCGGGGCGCGCAATAGGCGTCCGGCGGGCTCAGCGGCGGACCAGTTCCAGGTTGCAGAGGGCGGCGTCGCCCGTGAACCGGCCCAGCACCTGTACGCGCAGGGCGTCGGTGCGGGCGGGAAGCTCGAAGGTGTGCTTGATCTGCGACCAGCCGTCGGCCCGCACCTGGAGCGGTTCCTTGACCACGTACTGGTCCACGGGGTCGGGGCCGGTTTCCGACTGGCGCAGGAGCCCTACGGCCAGGGCGAGGGAGCCCTGGAAGTCCGGGCTTTTCCAGAGGCGGCCCTGCAGGGTGAACTTCATGCCCGGCGTCACGTAGACGTAGGGAGAGGCGATCCGGATCTCGGCCATCCGCCCGGACTGAAGCCTCCAACCCGGGCGCCCGTCGGGGAGCGGAGCCCAGGCGGCGCGCTGGCGGTACCGGTCGCCGAGGCGCACCACCCAGCCGGGCACCGGAATCCCTTCGGGCACGGGCGAGGCGGGCAGGACGAGGGCGTTGTCGCCGGGCGCCAGGCTTCCGGCGTGCCGGACGGGCAACGGGTCGCCGGCGAGTTCGAGCTGCCGGTGCGCGTGGCGCCAGCCGAACCAGAGCGCGGCGCCGGCAGTCAATGCCAGGGCGAGCGTCGCGCACGCGGCCGCCTGCTGCCAGCGCCGGACGCGCCGGCGCAGGACGTCTACGCGCTGCACCTCGAGCGTGTCGCGCACGGCCTGGTCGGGTCGGGTCGGCGGCCGGAACGAGACCAGCTCGCGGAGCGGCGGGCGGTCCTTGCGCGGGTCTATGTCGAGCCAGCGGCGGGCTTCCGCCGGCAAGCCGGCGCGCTCGCATGCCGCGCGGAAGGCATCCAGGTCGAAGGGAATGCGGCGCCAGTAAACCGCCCCTTCGGCATGGTCGTAGACGCAGTAGCTGGCCCGCGGGTCGCCGTCGCGCGAGCAGCCGGCCGACCCGACGTTGACCAGGTAGCGCTTGCCCGGCTCGAGCACGAAATCCTGCGGGTCCACCATGTGCGGCGTGCCGCTGGAGCCGATGACGTGCAGGCAGGGTCGGTGCGTGTGCCCGATGAACAGCAGCGGCTCGGGTACAGCCGCCCAGCTCGGAGCGGTGTCGCTGGCCTCGAATACGTAGCGGAAATAGTCCGGCTTCCCGAACTCGCCATGCGCGCAGCGGAAGCCCGGTCCGGCCAGGGTGAGCGGCCACGTCGCCAGGACCGCGCGGGCGCCGGGCGCCAGCTGCCGGGCGGTCCAGTCAATGAGCTGGCGGGCGGTCTCGTTAAAGAGGGCGGCATCCATCTTGCCGCAGACGGCGGCGTCGTGGTTGCCGAGCACGAAGAAGTCCACGCAGGCGTACAGCGCCTCGAGCACCTCGGCGGGGCTCGGCCCGTAGCCGATGGTGTCGCCCAGACACACCACGCGGTCCACGCCCAGGCTGCGGATATCCAGCCAGACCGCGTTCCAGGCCTGCACGTTGGCGTGGATGTCGGACACCACCGCGACGCGCATGAGCCCATTCTCCCGTATCCCGGCGCGTTGCGCCGGGGCTGCAGGTCCCGCGCCGGGCGGCCGGCGTGCGCGAGGCGCGCCCGGTCAGCCCGGCGGAAGGCCGGCCGGGCCGGGCGGCCGGCTGTCGGCCGGCGGATCGAGGATGCCTCGCAGGTCGTTGATTTCTTCCAAGTCGGTAAAGCGGTCGCCGTCCGTATCCTCCCGCTGCGGATCGGTTTTCCAGACGAAGAGCTCGTCGTAGTCCGAGACCCCGTCGGTATCGGCGTCGTGTCCGATGGCGACGCGGACCTTGAGTTCGCCCTGCTGGCCGTCGGGCAGGGACACGTTGTTGCGGAAGAGGATTTCGCCGGACCGCTCGGCCCTCACGTTGGTTTCCAAG
>CAZUYI010000475.1:0-1915 GCA_964624095.1 uncultured Verrucomicrobiota bacterium
AGAACGGCTTATAGCGGACCACCCCGAACCCGTTGAGTTGCTTGCACACGACGCCTTTGGCCGTCTTGAAGAGCGCGACCTGTAGGTCGTCGGCCGGCTTGCCGGGCTGGTGTTTGCTCGAGGTCGGCATGCCGACGGCCTGGACCACGCGGTCCGCCAGGATATCGAGCAGCGGGCCGGTTTCGTGGGTGCAGTAGCGGATAGGATCAAAGGAATAGCGCCAGTTTGGCTTGCCGAATCGTTCCGGGGCCTGGGCGACGCCCGAATGAATGTACTCGCCCTCCGCATACTGTGGTTCGCCCAGGCGCCCGGCGCGAACGAGTCGTTTCCATTCCTTGACGAAGTACCAGAAGCAGCAGTTTTCGGCGAAGGCATAGGTGCGCCCGGTCCGGCGGACACAGGCCACCAGGTCCCTTGCTTCCTCCACATCGGAAGCCGCCGGAACTTCCGAGAGCACATGGAAGCCCGCGTTCATGCACTGGATCGCCTGGCGCGCGTGCATGGGCGGCGGGGTGGCCACGATCACGGCGTCCATGGGATCGTGCGCCAGCATGGCGTCCAGGCTCTCGTATACTCGCGGCGGCGGTTCGGCGCCCATGTCCTTCGCCCATTGCCTGGCAAAGGCCGCCTGCCGAACCGGCTCGGGATCCGCCATCGCCACGAGTGCCGCGCCGTGCGACTGCGCCGCCCGAATGGCCAACGTCGCCCCCCGGCCCGCTCCCGCAAGCCCCAGTTTTACCGTTGAAGACATACCGTGTGCTCCTTGTATCAACGCCTTTGAGTGTTCGCGCGCACGCCGTGAGCCGCTTGCGGCGGCAGGCACGGTCCGGGTCAGGCTGTCACCCCTCCATGTATCGTGGCGGACCGGTCAGGCCGCGCCGTTCAAAACAGGCGGCCCACCCGAACGGCCGCCCATATGAGCCCGACGATGAAGACGGCGGACCCACCCACTCCGATCCAGTCCCAGGTGTAATCGGACAGGCGGGCGCGCCGGGTGGCGAGAAGCCAGGGCAGGTAGAGCAGGTCCGTCAGCAGGTAGCGGGGCGACCGGTCGTGGTCGGCCGGGTCAATGGCCAGCTCCGCTGTGTCCAGCCCTTCCAGGTCGTCCACCTTGAACCCGCGGTCGCGCAGCGATTGTTCCTCGCCCACGGGCGTGTCGAGCCGGGCGTAGAACTCGGCCACGTCGCGCGGCCGGTGCTGGCGGGTCAGGAGCGACCCGATGACCAGCGCCGCCAGGCCCGGCAGCAGGTAGAGCGGGATGCGCAGTTCCAGGGGTAGCAGGGCCGCCTCGCCGGCCACGATCGTCGGGTGGCAGCCGATGGCCGCATAGGCCGACAGCATCCACTCGCAGACCGGCTGCCAGCCCCACGGTAACGAGGCCAGCCCGTCCACCAGCCGGCAGCGGCTGCCGATGATGTACAGCGGCGTCATCACCGCCACCGACGCGATGGCCCCCCACTTGGTGGCGCGCCGCCACATGATGGCGCCCAGAATAGCCACGCCGGTCAGGCTCCCGAGCGGATCCACGATCGTCATGAAATCCACCAGGTTGAGCTGGGTGGTCGCGACCCACCCGGTAAAGAGCCCGATGAGCACGATGCCGAGCCGGGCCACGGCGAGGTAGTGGGCAGGCGACGCGTGCCGGACAAGGTGTTCGCGGTAGATGTTCTGGACCAGCAGGCCGGCCCAGCCGACGAAAAAGATGTCCGCCGTGGACATGACCGCGGCCAGGATGGAGGCGACCATCAAGCCGCGCAGCGCCACCGGGAGATACAGGCCGCTCATGACGGGAAACACATCGTCCGCGCTGGCCAGCCCGCTGACCAAGGCAATGCCCATCAATCCGATGACGCCCCACCCGACCGTGCACAGCCGCTTGACGACCCCGCCGAAGGCGAGGAACCGCGCCGCCATG
>CAZUYI010000476.1:0-1913 GCA_964624095.1 uncultured Verrucomicrobiota bacterium
CGCCTTCGTGCGCACCCGGTCAAAGACCGACGCCGAATCCCGGGCGCGCGTGCGCGCGATCCTAAAGGAAGAGCAGGCGCTCGCCGTGACGCTCCACGACCTGGCGCGCCGCGATTCCCGGCTCGGGTTCGAGGCCACCAACCATTACGCCTACACGCTTCAGGAGCTTCGCGAAAAAGCCCTCAACTGCGAAGACTTGCTGGGCCGCTGGGCGGACTAACCCCTGTCTCGCGGGCCGGAGTGCGGGCATTCCACCGGGCAGGGCGGGCCGATGACTATGGGCCGCCGAGGAAGCGGGGGAGCGTCACGGGCGCATAGCCGCTGGCGGAGAGCAGCGCCCGCCAATCGCCGGTGACGTCGTGGGCGACGGTCGGGTCGGCTTTTCGATCGCCGTCGTAATCGGCGGGGGCGGGGGTCCAGCCCGGCCCGCCGAGGAAGGCGGGCAGGTTCAGGCGCGCATAGCCTTCCGCGGAAAGGAGCACCTTCCATTCGCCGGTGCCGGCGGCATAGACCGCCGGGTCCGCCTTGCAGTCGCCATCGTAATCGGCGCAGGCGGTCTCGTACGCGGGCCCGCCGAGGAGATGGGGTGCTTCGGTCACGGCATACCCCGCTGACGACAGCCGCACGCTCCAATCCCCTGCAGCCGCCGCATAGACGGCGGGGTCGGCGCGGCGATCCCCGTCATAGTCGGCGGGGGCGGGGGTCCAGCCGAGTCCGCCGAGGTAACCCGGCAGGTTCAGGCGCGCATAGCCGCTGGCGGAGAGGAGCACGATCCATTCGCCTGTGACGCTGTGGCAGACGGCAGGATCGCCGAGCCCGTCGCCGTCGTAATCGGCGGCGGCGGCCAGCCAGCCCGGTCCGCCCGCGAGGCCGAGCACAACCAGCACGTCGTACCCGCTGCCTGAGAGGCGCGCGCGCCAGGTCCCTGTCATGGCCTCGTAACAGGCGGGATCAGCCAGGCCGTCGCCGTCGAAATCCGTGCCCAGCCCGCGCGGGAGGATGATGGCATAACCGGTATCCGGCGCGCTGAACCCGCTGATGCCCACCGCGTTGGTAGCCTTAACCCAGTAATAGTAGGGAATCCCGGGCACAGCCGACGTATCGTCAAACGGCGGCGCGGCCGGATTGGGCTGCAGGCGGAGCGCGGCATCCGGCTGGTTGGCCGTATGACGCCAGACCTCGTAGCCGGAGGCATCCAGGGCGGCGGTCCACGTCAGGCGCACCCGGTCGGAGTAGGCGCCCTTGGTGGCCTGGAGATGGGTCGGCACGGCCGGCTTGCCCAGGCGTCGGTACCCGGTGTCCGGCGCGCTCCAGGGGCTCGATCCGGCCGGATTCGTGGCAGCGACCCAGTAATAGTATGTAACGCACGCCGCGGCGGCGACGTCGTCATAGGCCGGGCCGCCGGCCTGTCCCAGCGCCGTGGCGGAGTTGGTGGATGCGACCGTGTTCCGGTACACGCGGTAGCCCGTGGCGCCCGCCGCGGCCGTCCAGGCGAGGCGCACCTTGTTGGAATAAGCGCCGTCGCTGGCCGTGAGGTCAGCCGGAACCAGCGGGGCCGAGGCCAGGGCGGCGCCAGCATCCACCAGGCCCCATCCGTACTCGGGATCGTATCCGCTTGCGCCGAGGTCCTGGCAGGTCTGTGCGATGCGGTCGAACACCGCCTCGCGGGTGGTGTAAAGCCCCTGGGACCACAGGAGCGCCGCCAGCCCGGCCACGTGGGGCGTGGCCATCGAAGTCCCCTGCCAGCCGTAATAGGCAAAGTTGGTGGGTGTGCCCGAAAAGGTGTTCTGAATGATGCCGTTCGTATCGCTGACGCTGATGTCCCCGCCCGGCGCCATGACGTCCAGGCCGTCGCCCCAGTTCGAATAGGTTGCCTTGGTTCGGGTGCGCGTGACCGCGCCGACGCCCATGGC
>CAZUYI010000477.1:0-1278 GCA_964624095.1 uncultured Verrucomicrobiota bacterium
CGCCCGGCTTGAGCGGCTCGGGTATGCCTTTGAGGCGGACGTGCAGGAGCCCGGCCAGGCAGCCCGCCGCGGCGGGCTGCTGGACGTGTGGCCGCCGACCGCGGAGCACCCGCTGCGCATCGAGTTCGACGGCAACACCGTGGAGACCCTCCGCGCGTTCGATCCCGGGACGCAGCGGTCGTTCGCGCGCCTGGCCGAGGCGCGCCTGCTTCCGGCCTCCGAGTGGCGCCTGCTGCGCCAACAGCCGGACTCGGGCGGGCTGCTGACCGACCACGTGCCGGCCGCGCCGCTGTTCCTGTGGGCGGCCCCGCTGGCCGGCGCCTGCGCGCCGTTCTCGCGCGCTCCGGCCGGGCTGCTCGCGCACGCGGCCGCCTACCAGGAGGCACTCGATGAGGCGGGCGGCAGCGATCTCACCGTCCCGTTTTCGGCCGTCCTAGACGCCGCCGGGCGGATTCCAGGCGCGTGGCACTGCCTGCCGGACTCCGCGCTGGAAGACCCGGCGGCGCCCGGCGCCCAGGCCGGCTCGGCGCTTCTGGCGGACGCCGAGGCGCCCCGCCTGGATCCCGGCTTCCGCACCCTCGCCGACCTCGGCGCGCCGCGCCGCGAGTTGCTGGCGCCGGACGTGTTTGCGGAGCAGCGCCGCCTCTGGCTCGAGCGCCTGGCCGGCCAGGCGCGCGCCGGCTGGCGCGTGCACCTCTTTTTCTACACGCAGGGCGCGCTCGAGCGCTTCCGCGAAATCTGCCCCGAGCCCGCCTTCCACCGGCACGTCGGCCTGCTGCCCGACGGATTCCTGCAGGCGTCGCTGCGGCTGGTCGTGCTGGCGGAGTCCAGCCTGCTGGGTCGGCCCAAGCTGCTGCCGGAGGCCGCCCGGCGCCCGGGCCGGACGGTCCGGGCGGCGGCGGCGTCCGGCGAGACGATCACCGACTGGACCCGCCTCGAACCGGGCGACTTCGTGGTCCACGTGGAGCACGGGATCGGGCGGTACCTGGGTCTGCGCGAGATCGAGTTCCACGGGCAGCGCCAGGAAGTGCTGGCCGTCGAGTACGCCGGGAACGCCAAGCTGTACGTGCCGGCGTCCCATGCCCACCTGCTGAGCCGCTACGTGGGCGTCGGGGCGCGCGAGCCGCCTCTCCACCGCCTGGGCGGCACGCGCTGGTCACGCGAAAAGGACGCCGCCGAGCGCGCCGTGCAGGACCTGGCGGCCGTCCTGCTCGAAACCCAGGCGCGGCGCGAGTCTACGCCCGGATTCGCCTTCCCTCCGGACACGCCCTGGCAGCA
>CAZUYI010000477.1:1288-1911 GCA_964624095.1 uncultured Verrucomicrobiota bacterium
CGCGACATGGAATCGCCCCGGCCCATGGACCGGCTGGTCTGCGGAGACGTCGGCTACGGCAAGACCGAAGTGGCCTTGCGGGCCGCCTTCAAGTGCGTCATGAGCGGACGGCAGGCGGCCCTGCTCGCGCCCACCACCGTGCTGGCCCAGCAGCATTTCGAGGTCTTTGCCGACCGCCTGGCCGCCTACCCCGTGCGCGTCGAGCTGCTCTGCCGGTTCCGCACGGCCGCCGAGCAGGAGGCGGTGGTGCGCGGCCTGGCCTCCGGCGCCGTGGACATCGTGATCGGCACCCACCGCCTGATCCAGCCCGACGTGCGCTTCCGGCAGCTCGGCCTGGTGATCGTGGACGAGGAACAGCGCTTCGGCGTGGCCCACAAGGAGCGCTTCAAGCGGCTGGACCAGCTCGTGGACGTGCTGACGCTGACCGCCACGCCGATCCCGCGCACGCTGTACCTGAGCCTGACCGGCGCCCGTGAAATCAGCGTCATCCAGACTCCGCCGCGCGCGCGTCTGCCGATCGAGACCCTGGCGGCGCGCAACGACGACCGGGTGATCCGGGAGGCCGTCCTGCGGGAGCTGAACCGGGGCGGCCAGGTGTATTACCTGCACAACCGGGTGCAGAC
>CAZUYI010000478.1:0-1907 GCA_964624095.1 uncultured Verrucomicrobiota bacterium
CGTAGGTGATTTCATCGAGCTGGCCGCCGGCCAGTTCGCCGGTGCCTTTCTTGATGGCGCGTTCCACGTTGTCGGCCGGCATGTTGCTGGCCTTGGCCTTGGCGACCAGTGTGCGCAGGGCGGGATTCATGGCAGGGTCGCCCCCGCCGGCCCGGGCGGCGATCGAGAGTTCCTTGCTCAACTTGCTGAAGATGCGGCCGCGCTTGGCGTCGGCCGCCCCCTTCTTGTGCTGAATGGTTTTCCACTTGCTGTGCCCGCTCATGGCGTGTCCCCCTTCGTGTCTGACGGATAACGCACCCGTCCGCGTCCTTCATTCAGGGCATACCGCCCGCCGGCATCCGGAAGCCGGCCAGGCAGTTGTCGTGTTGTTCCTCGTATTCCTGCACCCAGCCGGCGCCCAATCCGAGCCGCTCGACCGCGCGCCAGACAACATCGTACTCCGCGCGCGTAATCCCCCTGCCCCACCGGGCCCGGCCCCGGGCGCGGTAGGCGGGCGTGTACTGCGCCAGCACGCTGACCGCGGCCTCGGTCCCCAGGGCATCGGCCAGCCACTCCAGCGAGGCCACAGCCTCTTCGGCCGCGCCGGGCAGGATCAGCACCCGGCAGATCACGCCGCGCACGGCCACGCCCTCGCCGTCCACGGCCAGCGGCCCGGCCTGCCGCGCCATCTCGACCAGGGCTGCCCGGGCGCACGCCACGTAATCCGCGGCGCCCGACGCCCGCGCGGCTGTCGCGGCGCGGGCGTAGCGCAGGTCGGCCAGCCACAGGTCCACCCACCCATCGAGGGCGCGCACCGTCTCCAGGCGTTCATACCCGCTCGTATTGTACACCACCGGCAGCCGCCCCGTGCCGCGTGCGAGCGCGAGGGCCGGTACGATCATCGGCAGCCAGGGCGTCGGGCTCACCAGGTTCCAGTTATGACAACCCGCCTCCCGGAGCCGGACGAACACGTCCGCGAGGGCCTCAACCGACAGCGTGTCGCCGCGCCCCTCCTGGCTCCAGGGATAATTCTGGCAGTAGAGGCAGCGCAGGGTACAGCGGCTGAAAAACACGGCCCCCGACCCGCGCGACCCTGAAATCGGCGGCTCCTCGCCGGCGTGCGGGCCATACCGGAAGACCTGCGCCTCGCGTCCGGCGCGGCAGTATCCCGCCGCGCCGGCCGCCCGGTTTGCCCCGCACCGGCGCGGGCAGAGCTCGCAACGGGCCAGCGCCCGGCTCCAGTCCCCGGCATTCGCAGGATCCATAGTCGTCCGGCCGGCGGCCCGGCGGCCCGGCCGGCTCCCGGCGTTTCTACTCGTCCTCCTCCCTGGTCTTCTCGGCGGCGGCCACGATTTTCTGGGCGATCACGGAGGGCACGACGTCGTAGCGCGCGAACTTCAGGTCGAACGAGCCGCGCCCGCCGGTAATACTGCGCAGTTCCGACGAATAGCGGAACAGTTCGGACTGTGGCGCCTCGGCCGTAATGACCTGCAGGCCGTCCTCCATGTCCACGCCCAGGATGCGGCCGCGCTTGTGGTTCAGGTCTCCGTTAATGTCGCCCATGAACTGCTCGGGCACCGTCACGCGCACCGTCATGACCGGCTCGAGCAGTACCGGGCGGGCCTTGGCCATCGCATCGCGGAAGGCCCGCGCCGCGGCGATCTTGAAGGCGATTTCCGAGGAATCCACATCGTGGTACGACCCGTCATAGACGGTGACCTTCACGTTCACCACCGGGAACCCCGCCAGCACGCCGTGGGCCAGGGCCTCGACGAAGCCCTTCTCGCACGCCGGGATGAAATTCCGCGGAATCACGCCGCCCACCACCGCGTCTTCGAACCAGTCCTCCTCGTCCGGGCGTTTGGCCTGCACCTTGCAGTAGACCTCGGCGTACTGGCCGCGGCCGCCGGACTGCTTCTTGTGCTTGT
>CAZUYI010000479.1:0-1903 GCA_964624095.1 uncultured Verrucomicrobiota bacterium
AGCGGCGCGACGGCGACACCCCGTTTGTCCGGCCGGACACCTGGAGCGGCTGGCGCCCCGACACGCCCGGCGTCCCGAGCGCGGCCCGCCGCTACGTCCAGTGGCGCCTGGCGCTGCTCAGCGCCAACGGGCAACGCAGTCCGCGGGTCGCCGGGTTCCGACTGGCCGTCGCGCGCGATCCCGTCCCGGCGGGCTGGGGCGCCGGCGCGCGGGTGACCGAGTGGCAGGTCCCGGACTGGCAGGCCGCGCCGGCGGACTACCGCTACGAGGATTACCGGCACCCCGCCCTGCAGCGGCTTCGGCGCGAGGCGCGGCTCGACGAACGGGTATCCGGCCTGGCAACCGATTTCGAGATCATGCGCGCGCTCATGCGTTGGGCGTACCGCGTGCCGCTGCGCGCGTTCACGGCGGACGACTGGCCCTTCCCGGACATCTCCTGGAACGCGATGGACTACGCGGTGCTCGAACGGACCGCCGACGGGGCCCTGCGGGAAAACACGTATGCAGCCCGGCGCCGCGACGGGTTCTGCATGGTGCCAAACCTCGTGCTGATGCAGGCCCTGCTGGCCTATGGCCTTCCGGCGCGCTACACCACGCTGGACGGCCACGAGGTGTGCGAGGCCTGGAGCAACGAGCACCGCAAGTGGATTCTGCTCGATGCCACCCGTGATTTTTATTATGCCGACCGCGAGACAAGCGTCCCGCTGAACGCGCTCGAAGCCCTGCGCCTGGCTTGGGAGGCGCCCGCGCGCCTGGCGCTCGAGGGCGCGCCCAATCCCCACGCGCTCGATCCCGCGCATTCGGAAAGCATCACGCGGGCGATGGAAGGCTTCCGGATTCTGCCCCGCAACAATGTTCTCGCGCAGCGCACCCCGTTGCCGCTGAATCCCGGCTACACCACGCCCTGGCCCTGGAACGGTTACCTGAACTGGGAGGACCCCGCCCGGCCCGTCTACCACGCGGCGCGCGTCAGCGGGCGCGCGCGCGATTTCTACTGGAGCGTGAACCAGGTGCGCCTGGCCCTGGAATGCGGGCCCGAGCCGGGCGCCGTCACCGTGTGGCTCGACACGGACACGCCCGGCCTGGCGCGCCTGCTGGCCCGGGTGGACGGCGGCGACTGGCGCCCCGTCCGCGACGGCTGGACCTGGACGCTGCACCCGGGCGAAAACCGGCTGCGCGTGCGCTCCGAAAACGCCCTGGGCCGGCGCGGCCCGGAAACCGCCGCGACCCTCCTCTGGCCGGCCGACGGCGGCGCGCCCGGTCCCTGACCGCGCGCGAACCCGGCCATGCCGCGGGCAGTATTCTCCACATAATAACACATTTTCCCCTTGAGCCGTCGCGGGCGCGGCGCCTAGAGTGCCGGGTCAAAGGGGGATCGTGCCATGGACGCGACCGGCGACACCAGGACGAGGGAGGCCCGCCCGGCACCGCCTCGGGGTCCCCACCCGCACACAGGAGCCTGATCCCATGAAGCACATCGTCCGATCCCTGTCCCTCCTGGGCGCCTGCCTGGCCGCCGGCTCGGCCGCCGCCCAGGCGCCGCGCCTGCCGGAACTCGCCGTCCCCGTCATCGCCGCGCCGCGCCTGGACGGCGCCCTGGACGATGCCGGCTGGCGCCAGGCGGCCGTGATTTCCAACTTCACCCTCGTGGGCGCGCCCGGCTCCCGCGCCGTCAGCGGCCCGCATGCGGTGTACGTCGGCCGCGACGCCGAGTGGCTCTACGTGGGGTTCCGCGTGGAACAGGCCGCCGCGGACCGCAATCCGGTTTCCTTTTTCCGGCACGACGAGACCGTCCAGCGCGAGGACAACGTCCAGGTCTCGTTCGACCCGGGGACCGACGGCGCCACCTATTACCAGTTCCTGCTCAACCGCGGGAACACCCGCGCCGATTTCCGGATGACCC
>CAZUYI010000480.1:0-1900 GCA_964624095.1 uncultured Verrucomicrobiota bacterium
CCGCGGCGGCGAACTCCATCGGCGCCGAGGCCGGCGGCACGAGCTCGATGGCCGGAGGCGCCTCGGATGTGGCCGTCCAGGCACCGGGCGCGGGATCGCCGGAGGCGGCGGCCCCGGCCGCGCAGGCGAGGGTACCGGCCAGGATGTGTCGAGCCTTCGTAAATCGGCAAGCGGTGGCATTCATGGCGGATTCTCCTGCGCCTTCCCGCACGACGGAAGTCCCTGTGTTCGTTCCCGTACTCGTACGCGTTTTCATGCTCGATCTTCTCCCCGCTCCGCCGCGTCCGCGGCCCGTCAGGGGAATCGCCCCCTCCATAGCGACCACCCGGCCGGGATCCGCTTCACGATCTCCAGGATGTCCGCGGCCTGTTGCTCGAGTTGCGTCTTCAGCGCCGCGGCGGCGTCCGCGGCACCGGCCTTCTCCGCGTCGTCGGCCCGGCGCCGGGTCCGAAAATACATGGCCGCCGCCTTCCAGTATTCCGCCGCCGCGGCCAGCTTGGCCACCTGCCGCCGTTCCCGGTCGTCGGCCGCCTTGACCTGCGCCTTGGCCAGGCACTCGTCCAGCCGCGCCGCGCCCAGCCCCTCGATCAGCAGCACGATGCTCGACCCGTTCGGCATGATGGCTGCCCCTTTTTTCGGGTCGGGGCTGAACTCAGGCCAGCGCCCGGCGTCGGCGTCTTCCGCCGCCTTCCGCCATACGGCGTGAAACGCGTCGTAGATGGGCCGGACCTCACTCGCCGCCGAGCCGTACATCCCCTCGAGGTACTCCTCGAGCAGGGCGTCCGGATCCACCTCGTCTTCCCATGCCGAGCGCGCGAAGGCCAGCATGTTCAGCGCGTATATCTCATGGCTCGCCGCCTTCTCCTGGATCGTGGCGCCGTCAATGCCCAGTGCCTTCAGGTGCTTCCACTCCTCGAGGATCACCTCGGTCTGCGGGTACGGCAGCGAGCGCTGCGCGTTCATCCCCATGTAGTACGACCCCGTGATCAGCTTGCCGGCATGCTTCCGGCGCCAAGTTTTGAGCGTCTCGTAGTAATCCCGGTTGACTGTCGCCGGGCTGCCCGGCGCGATGGGCCGCGCTCCGTCGCGCCAGTACATCGCCACCAACGTCACCACGTTGGATTCGAGCGCGATCTCCGGGTCCGGCGGGGTCACGTCCACGTAGGCCGCGTAGCCCACGCGCCGGTCGGGGAACTCGTCGCGCACGGCCCGTGCCACCTGGTTGATCAGCAGGGTGTAGCGCCGGATCTTGGCCCGGTTCCCGGACTTATTGGGCGCCTTCCTGTACTGTTCCTCCGGATCCAGCCCGTTGGCCACGTCCAGCGCGGTGCAGCGCTCGCAGTGGCAGAGCCCGAAGCCGTCGTCTTGGAGAATCCCGACGATCGACATCTCCGGGTACTGGCGCATGAAGGCCCGGACGTTTCCGATCACGGTCCGAATGGCATCCGGGTTACTCATGCAGAAGGAGAACTGCCCGGTCCGCTTGACGCGCTTGCCGTCCACCATGGGGAACCAGTCCGGGTGCTCGGCGAAGTGGTGGCTGGCCGGCAGCCAGGCGCTGAAACTGTGATGGTTGGCGTCGAACTTCAGGCCGCGCTTCCGCATCTCGGGCCGAATCTCCGTCAGGAACCACGTGCCGGCGTCGCTCTCGTTCAGGATGCTGGAGACCATGCACATGACGTAGTTGAACCCGTTCTTGGCCATCCAGTCCACCCACTGGACGGACAGCTCCGTGAACGCGTCCGGCGAGAGCGGGTCCACGCCGGACCGCGCCGACAACTGCGGGCCGCGGTACCAGAGCTTCGGCTTCCGCGTGAGCGGCAGGCCCTCGGCCGTCACGCGCGCGCGCCGCGGCACGAGCTCGCCGTCGGGCCCGAGCCCGCTGAACCGGCACCCGCCG
>CAZUYI010000481.1:0-1885 GCA_964624095.1 uncultured Verrucomicrobiota bacterium
GCCGAAGACGACGTACTCGAGGCCGGCCTCGGCCAGCCGGGCGTGGTAGGCGGCGAGCAGCGCGTCGAGGGCGTCATCCGGCACGGCAAAATCGGTGCCCAGCTTGGTGAGGCCCGGGTGCTGCCGGGCGCGTTCGCCGATGAGCTGGTTCACGCTCTCCGGCAGCGCGTGGCGGAAGGCTTTCAGCCGGGCGGTTTCGTCCGGGTCCAGCGCCGTCCAGGCGGTATCCGCGGCGCTGCCCGCGGCTTCGAGCAGGAGCAGGAGCGATTCGGCGTCGGTCTCGAGCCCGGCCTCCGTACTGGCCAGTTCGGCATAGACGGCTGCGCGCGCGGCAGCCGGAAACGCCGGGATGGGACTGCCGGCGCCCTGTTCGGCCTTTCGCGCGCGGAGCAGGTCCAGGGCGCGCCCGTCGAAGAATTCGAGCGCCAGCGGGCGGGACGGCAGGCCCGGCAGGCCCGTACCCGGCTCGCCGCGCGCGGCTCGCACAAACCGCACGGCCTCGGGCTCGGCGCCGAAAAAACCGACCACGCCCAGGATGATGTCCGGGGCGGGGATCACGGCGATCTCGAGCTCCGTGAACACGCCCAGCGTGCCTTCCGACCCGATGAACAGATCGAGCAGGTCCATCCCCGGACACGCGTAATAGCCGGCCGCGCTCTTGACGCCCGGCGCGCCGTAGCCGGGGATGCGGCCCGCACGCGGCGGGGCGCCGGGCGTCCGCAGTTCGAAGGCGCCGCCGGGTCCGGCAACCGCCGCGCCGCGGGACAAGTCCAGGACCGCGCCGTCTGCCAGCAGCGCCCGCAGGCGCGTCACGTAGCCGCGGGTGGGCCCGTAATGGAGCGTGCGCGCGCCCGAGGCGTTGCAGGCCGCCATGCCGCCCAGCGTCGCCGAGCGCTCGGTGGGGTCCGGCGGAAACAGCCAGGGACCGCCGGCCCGCAGTCCCTCGAGCGCCGCGCGCGACGCGCCGTCCCACTCGGGCTCGCCGGCGAACCGCTTGCGCTCGAGCGAGTCCTGAATGGCGTCGAGCGTCACACCAGGCTGGCAGCGCAGCCGGAACCCGCGGCCCGCCGGGTCCGGGCGCAGGCCCAGGATCCGGTTCATGCGCTCGAGGCTGAGCAGCCAGCCGCCCGGTGGCACGGCGCCGCCGGTAATGCCCGTGCGGCCGCCCGACACCGTGACCCGTTCGCCGGCGGCGGCCGCGGCCGCCAGGACGGCGGCCGCGTCGGCTTCCGTGCGCGGAAAGAACACGCGCGAGGCGGCGCCGCGAAGCCGGGACTCGTCCGCCAGGTAGACGGCGGACTCGGAGGCCGGCTGCTCGGGCGGCAGGGAATCGGCCGGGATGACGGACGCGGCGGCGAGGATCGTATTCATGATGGGGGAGGTGGCGGCGGCAGGGCATCCAGCCGGAGTTGACCGCAGGCGGCATTGACGCGGGCGCCCTGCGACCGGCGCAGGGTGACATTGAGGCCGGCCCGTTCGAGCTCCTGCATGAACCGGCGCACGGCCGGCTCCGAGGGCGCCCGGCCCGGAAATTCGCGCACGGGACTGAGCGGAATGAGGTTCACCCGGGCGCGCACCGGGCGCAGGACTCGGGCCAGGTCGCGCGCCTGGGCCGGCGCGTCGTTCACGCCCTCGATGAGGGTATACTCGAAGGTAATCAGCCGCCCCGTCTGCTCGGCATAGGCGCGGCAGGCGGCCAGCAGCTCGGGGAGCGGATACCGGCGGTTGACCGGCATCAGGCGCGAGCGCAGGACGTCGTCCGCCGCGTGGAGCGATACGGACAGCTCGACCTGCAGGCCTTCGCCGGCCAGGCGCCGGATGCCGGGCACCAGCCCGCAGGTGCTGATCGTGATGCGCCGCGCGCCGATGCAGAGGCCGTTCGGGT
>CAZUYI010000482.1:0-1866 GCA_964624095.1 uncultured Verrucomicrobiota bacterium
TTGACGTCGCCGAACAGGATGTCGCCGAGGCCCTTCTCGGTCTTCAGCCCGGCGCGCCTGGCCAGCGCCTGCCAGTGCGCCTCGTCCAGCACGCCGGCTTCGCGCATCAGCAGGGCCATGCGGATGGTCTTGTCGCCCAGGGGCTGCGGCCCGCTCACTCCGTCCTCTCCTCGAGCAGGATGGGCGCGCGGCGTCTTCCCTGGACGTTCACGAGGTACAGCGCCTCGTGCCTTGCCTGGCGCGGGAGCAGGGCGCTGGCGGACAGCAGCACGGTGGCGTCGCCTTCCCTCGGCGCGAGAAAGCGGGCGGCCAGGGTCTGCGTGCTGCCCGCGACCGCCGCCAGCACGGCAATCCCGTCGCCGGGCGCGCGGCCGGGGAACGCGAGCTGCAGCCCCTGTTCGGCCTTCGCCGCCTCGAGCAGTTCCGGCCGCGCGGCAAGCGCCTCGGCGGCGCCCCGCGCGGCGTTGCGCAGCTTCTGGTCGGCGAGCCTCATGCCGAGGAACGACCAGGTGAACCGGGCCGCCATGCTCGCCGACACGGCCATGATGAAGACCACGGAAAGAACGCCCAGGGCCGCCAGCAGGGCGAAACCCCGCCTGCGGCGAGCGCCTGTCGCTGCAGCGCTCACGGGATCGCGGTCCCGGACACGAGTTCGAACCGCACGGGCCTGCCGGACCTGTCGCGCGCTCCGTCATAGCCGCCCGGGCCCGCGCCGCGCGCCCACACACGCACCGTGTACTCGAGGACGCGCGGACGCGCCGACGCCCTGTCGGTCCACCGGGCGTCGAACCCCGCAAACCCGTCCGCGTAGCGGAACAGCAGTTGCGAGCAGAACTTGTCGGCGTGCGCGCCCAGCCTGCGCCACGCAGGGCCGCCGTCGGGCGGGCGCGCCTCCATGACGACGTGGGATTCGCCGCCGGGCGAGTCCATCGTCCGGATCGTGCGCGGGACCGGTCCCACCGTGCGCCCGGGCTCCATGCACAGAACCCTCAGCGTGCCGCAGTCGAACAGCTCGGCAGCCGCGCCGACGCCTGTCCCGTCGCCGGCCGGCGACGGGGGCGTCAGCAGCCGCGCTCCCGACGTCGTGATCAGCTGCCGCACGGAAACCGGCGCGGAGGCCATGGCGTCCGCGGCCGCCGCGGCGCCGGCGGGCGCCGCTGCCTGCGGCGACGTGGTGGCGGAGGCCGTGCCCGAGGTCGGCCGCATGGCCGCGGCAACCGAAGGCGGGATCAGCGGCGCGGTCGTCTCGCCGCCGCCTCCCGGGGCGGACGCGCCCGTTGCGTCCTGCGGGGCAACGCTGCACTGCACCGCGCGCTCCACCGCCTGCGCGATCAGCATCGCCTCCTGCTGCATCTGCTCGTGCGCCACCACCCCGTCGCACGCGCGGCCCGTTTCCACCAGGATGTCCAGGATCATCCAGACTGCCGCCATGCCGAGCACGGCCGCCACGACGATCTCGACCAGCGCGAACCCGCGCGCGCGTCGTCCCAATCCGTTCATGATCCGCCCCCTCCCGTCGTCTGACCGTCCCCGGAGGCGACAACCAGTCCTGCCGCCGCCGCCAGCGTCTCCGGCCGGTTTTCCCTGCCGGGCCGGGGAGCCTCGAACACCCGGACCTGCACCCGCAGAAGACCCGCGTGCTGCGGAAGGGGCGCGAGGTCTGCTTCCCACGCAAAGAGCTGCATCCGGTCCTGGCTGGGCGAGAACCGGCCCGGCCCGGCCGCGGGGAGCCTCACGGGCTGGCTGCCCGTCTTCGACGCGCCCCGGCAGCCGTCCGACGCGCGCAGTTCCGCCAGCTTCAGCTCGGCCAGCCCCGCCGCCTGCACCCTCTGCTGCGCAAGCCAGCCGCTCCGGCGCGATGCAACC
>CAZUYI010000483.1:0-1863 GCA_964624095.1 uncultured Verrucomicrobiota bacterium
ATCGGCTTGCCGGTGTACATCGAATGCTCGTTTGCCATGCCGTACCTCGAGGCGACGCGGGCGAAGCGCCTGCTGCTCGCGCACCCGGCCGACCGGATCCTGTTCGGCAGCGACTCGCCCTGGGCGGACCCGTCCGAGGCGCTGGCGCAGGCCCGGGCGTTCGACTTGCCGGCCGATCGCGCGCGCGCGTTTTTCGGGGAGACGGCGAGCCGGCTGTTGATGGGCGCGCCGTGAGGGAGCGTCGCCGATCCAACGGGGAGGGGTTGGCATGCTCAGGCTCGGACTGGTGACCTATAACATCGCCGCGCGCTGGGACCTGGAGACGCTGATCGCCCGCTGCACCGAGCTTGGATACACCGGGGTCGAACTGCGCACCACGCATGCGCACCGTGTCGAGCCGGACCTTACGAAGGCGCAGCGGGACGAGGCGCGGCGGCGATTTGCCGATTCCCCGGTCACCCTGGTGGGCCTGGGCACGGTCTTCGAGTTCCACGCGCCGGATGCCGGCGAATTGAGGCGGCAGATCGAAGGCGCCAAGACCGCCGTCCGGCTGGCCTCGGACGTCGGCGCCGGCGGCATCAAGGTGCGGCCTAACGCGTTTCCCGAGGGCGTGCCGCGCGAGCGGACGATCGAACAAATCGGGTGCGCGCTGCGGGAGATCGGCCTTTTCGCCGCGGAGTACGGGGTGCGTCTGCGGCTCGAAGTGCATGGGCGGGAGACTGCCCGGCCCGAGGTCATCCGTCAGATACTGGACTGCGCCGGGTCCTCCAACGCGTGGGCATGCTGGAATTCGAACGAGACCGACCTCGATGCCCGGGGCTCGATTGACCCCGCTTTCGACCTGTTGCGGCCGCACCTAGACCTGGTTCACATTCATGCCTTGTACGACGCCTATCCGTACGCGCGCCTGTTCGCCCGGCTGCAGGACACCGGTTACGACGGGTACTGCCTGGCCGAGCTGCCGGCCAGCCCGGACGCGGAGACCGTGCTCCGGTATTATCGTGAGCTGTTCCTGGCGCTGAGTCGCGCCGGCCGGATGCCCGGTCACGCCGGTCACGCCGGGCTTGCCGCCGCGCGCGGTTCCTGATATGAAGGGCGTACCGCGCGGCGTGTAGCCGCGGACGATGGAAGCCACGCCATGCGCCTAGCCTCTCCGCCGCGTCCAACACGTCCGATCCGTCCGACTTCCGTTTCACGCCCGGCGTCCCGAGGGGGCGCCGCATGGAGGATCCTGCTCATGACCGCAATGTCCGCTTCCGCCGCTTCGACACAACCCGCGCCACGGGCCGCGCCCGACCGCGCGGACGGACTCTACCGGCGCGGCGAACGCATCGTCTTCCGGGTAACGGGCGAGGGGCTCCCGGCGGACGCCGAGCTGGTGTACGAGGTGCTGCACAACGGGGTGGACCGCGTGGCTGGCGGCAAGACCCGTCCGGGCGCCGCCGTCGAGGTGGAGGCCGGCGCGCCGGGCGTGCTCTGGTTCAGCGCCCGGCATTCATCCACGCGGATCGAAGCCGCCGCGGCGGTGGACCCGTACGCCATCAAGCCGACCCTGCCGCCGCCGCCGGATTTTGACGAGTACTGGCGCGACCGTCTGGAGAGGCTGGCCGCCGTTCCCATCGCTCCCGTCGTCCGGCCGATGCCCCCGCCGAGCGAGGAATCGTACCAGGCCTGGCACGCGAAGTGGCCGATTTTCGGCGACACGCCGCGCCGGACCCGCGACATCGAGGTGGTTGAGGTGGAAGCCCCGATCGGGGAGGGGCTGCCCGTGCGCGGGTACTGCGCCTGGCCGCGCGGGGCGGCGGCGGGCAGCCTGCCGGCCGTGCTGTTCACCCACGGGGCGGGCATTGGCGACTCCGACCT
>CAZUYI010000484.1:0-1853 GCA_964624095.1 uncultured Verrucomicrobiota bacterium
TGGAAGGCGGCATCGTCTTCCGGCACCGGATCAAGGGACGGCGCGTGGTGTTCCGGTACCCGTGCTGGAGCGATCTGGACGAATTTTACCGCATGCGCCTGGCCTTTCACAAGGAACAGATCATGGCGGACGCCTCGTACGTGGATGTTCCCCTGGCCGCCCAGCGGCTGGCGGATATCCTCGTGGGCATGGCGAAAGGCCGGTCACGCTGGCTGTTCGCGCTGCTCGACGGCCGGCTGGTGGGGCAGGGCTCGGTGGCGCCCACCGCCCCGCTCTACGCCGTGATCGGCCTGGCCTTCGTCAAGTCGGCGCGCGGCTTGGGACTCGGCCGGCTCATGATGGAACGGCTCGAGCCCGAGGCCCTGGCGCTCGGCCGGCGGCGCCTGTTCCTGACCGTCTGGCGCGCCAACACGGTGGCCTACGAATTGTATCGGAAGCTCGGGTACCGCGAAGTCGGCTCGCGACCCGACTGGCAGGCCATGCCGGGCGCTCCGAACCGCTATTCGGATCTGGTCGAGATGGTCAAGCGTCTCGAGCCCGCACCGCGCCGGCGCGCGGGCGCGTCCTGCGCGGGACACCGGGCCGGACGCCCGTCGCCGGGTGGTCAGGCTTAAGGCGCCCGGCGCGGGCTCGCCTCGAGAAAGGCCCGCTCCTCCCGGCGCGTCCAGCCCTGGATGCGCGTCAGGCCGGTCGGCGCCAGGCCGGGGTAGAGCACGATCTTGCCCTCGACGGCCATGGTTTTGATCAGCTCCAGCGCCTTGGGAAACTGGTCCAGGCTGCCCACCATGTCGAGATGGCGCCCGGGCTCGAACTCGCCGGCGGCGGTCATGCGCAGCGCCTCGGCCACGTCGGCCGGACTGCCCCCGCTCGATCCGCAGAGCCGGATTTCGTCGTAGTGCACCCGCAGCGTGTCGAGCTCGATCAGGTGCTCGCCGCGCTTCAGCCCGCCAAACAGGTTCAGTACGCCGCCCTTGGCCAGCCAGCGCTGGCTTTCCGTCTGCACCGAGCGGCTGCCGACGGCCACGATGATGTCGTCGGCGCCCCGGCCGCCGCTGACGTCGTTCAGCAGGGCCTGGGGATCGGAGGCGGCCAGGGCATGCAGCTCGGCCCCGGCCGCGCGGGCCTTGTCCGGCAGGTTCGTCCGCACCCAGCCGAGCCGTTCGTCGAGCAGGTCCATGACGACCAGGTGCCGGGGCCGGAAGCGCAGGGCCGCCTCCGCGTGCAGCCGCCCCATCGGACCCGCGCCGACGATCAGCGCGACGCCACCGGGCTTCAGTCCGAGGCGCGGAACGCGCGGCGCGGTGGGCGATGCCTGCTCGATGTGCACGTGGCGCGACTGCGCCGAGATGACGCACGAGAGCGGCTCGCAGAGCGCACCCGCGAAGGACGGGATCTCGTCGGACGGCACGGGCAGCAGGCACCCGGCGGCAAGGGTCTCCTCGGTCACCAGCATGTACTCGGCCAGGTGCCCCGGCAGCGAGTAGCCGACGGCCACCTTGTCCATGCCGGCGCCGCCGTCGCGGAACCGCTCGCGGTGGTGGATCGGCGGGTGGTCCACGGCCGGCTGCGTGGCGTAGCGGCGGCCGGGCGGGTAGCGGTCGGCCACGTTCCGGCCGGCCTTGACGACCGTCACGCAGCCTTCGTCGCCGAGAATGACGGGGAACCGCGCGAGGTCCCAGCCGTTGAGGAAAGTGTGGTCGCGGCCCTGGGCCACGAGCTTGAGGATCGAGGAACACACGCCCGCCGCATCCACGCGCACGAGCAGTTGGTCGGCGGTCGGCTCGGGGACGGGGACGGTTTCCACGCGGATCTGGTCGAAGCCCGGACCGTGCAGCCGCACGGCCTGCATGGCG
>CAZUYI010000485.1:0-1853 GCA_964624095.1 uncultured Verrucomicrobiota bacterium
CGACTCCGCGGCCGGTTCGGACTGGCCGACGTCCTGGGCGTGGAGCTGGCCGGGCCGGGCGATCCCGCGCTGAAACGCCTCTACCAGGCCGACCCGCCGCTGGACCCACGGCCGGACTGGGTCTCCGCGTTTACGCCCGTCCCGCGCGGCCATTTCCAGGTGCGCGCGCAGCCCGGCACGAGCATCCTGGCGCGCGCGGCCCACATGCGGCATTCCATGCTGACCTATTCCGAAAAGCCGCCCGACGCGCCCTCGATCACCTGCCATCCATACGGGAAGGGCCGCGCGTATTACCTGGCCGCGCTGCTGGGCGAGCAGTATCTCGAGGACGGCCAGTTCACGGCGGTCCGCCTGATGTGCGGGCTCCTGGACCATGCCCGGCGCACGCCGCGCCGCTTCGAGCTCGTGGCGCCCGGCTCGGTCGAGCTGTTCGTCCGCCGGCTGAACCAGCCGGCGGGTTCGTGGCTGATCGGCTGCGTGCAGGCGGAGTGCGGCGCCTCGCGTCCGGACGGACTGCTCTTCAACAAGACGGGCGTCACCGCCCGGCCCTACGCCCGCAAGTTCGACGCCGTGGAAACCATGCCCGCCCTCGACGGCATCCGCCTGCGCGTCCGGGCGCCGGGGCGCGAGGGCGCTTCCGTGCGGGTCGTGCGGCTGCCGGACGAGCGGGAGCTGCCCTGCGTACGCCGCGGCGATGTCCTGGAGGCGGACCTCTCGCCGCTGCGCGTCTGCGCGCTGCTGAAGGTGGAAGGCGTTCCATGAACCACGCGAAACACGAACGGCCAGGCGTCGGCCGGCGGGCCGCGTGGCTGTGGCTGGCCTGCGCCATGGCCGCCGCGGCCGGCCAGATCGTATATGACGGCGCCTCCAACGCGATCGTGCTGACGGATTTCCCTGTCGAGGCGCCGGCCACCGTGCAGGACGTGGTGCGGGCCGATCAAGCCGGCGGGTGGGGAAAGATCGCGCCGCTCGATGGCGGCGTCTGGCGCCTGGACGCCTCGCTCTGGATCGGCGACGCGTCTGGCGCCTCGACCTGTTTTCTGCTGGGCGGCACCGGCGGGGAGACCCTCGAGTTGAACGGGGACCTGTGGGTCCGGCCGGCCGGCGAGCGAGCGCTCAACCGCTTTCAGGCCGGCCGGCCCGACGCTCCCGACCGACGGAGCGTGCTTCGTATCCGGTGCCAGGAACCGGAAGCCTTCGGGGTCTGCCTGGGCGCCGCCGGCTGCCTGACCCGCCGGAATGCCGTCGAGCTGTTGCTGTACCACACCGACCTCGAGGCGGCCGATCAGCCGTTGCGCGGCGGGCACTCGCCGCGCGGCGGACCGGCCTCCTGGGTGGCCAGCCGCATCGTGCTCGACGGGTGCCGCGTGGCGGGGATCGGCTCGCGGGCGCTCTACGGAGCCGATGCCCGCAATGCGACCGTGCGGGACACGATCGTCGAGGACTGCGACCGGGTGATCTCCTTGAACAGCCCTGTGCTGGAACGTTGCGTGCTGCGCCGTAACCGGATCGCGCTGGATCGGCCGGCAGGCTGCACGCTCATTGACTGCCGCCTGGAAGAGAACGAGCGGGACATTGTCTGGCCCGACCGGGGTACGATCGTCTGGATTGATACCGGCGCCGGACGGGCCGGCCCGCCGCCCGGCCTGTCCGAGACCGCGCCCCCAACGGCGGCCGGCCTGCCGGAGGGCTCGCGCGCCGTGCTTGCCGAGTACCGCCTGGCCGTGTTCGAGGCGCGCGATGGGGAGGGCCGCCCGGCGGCCGGCGCGCGCATGGACCTCGCGCCGCAGCCGCCGGACGCCCGCGCGGTGGAGGCGTTCCCGGACCCGGACGCGATCGTCCAGCGCAACATC
>CAZUYI010000486.1:0-728 GCA_964624095.1 uncultured Verrucomicrobiota bacterium
GCCGGCACAATTCGAGCATGTCGCGGGTGTTGGCCATTTCGAGTTCGACCAGTTCGCGCAGGCGGGCGAGCAGGGCTTTGCGGTCCGCGTTTTCACGCAGGAAAAACTCACGCCGCCGGAGGTAGAACTCGAGGATGTTGCGTCCGCTCTCGAATTGGATGCCAAGCGCCTCGGCCACCCCGAGGTCAAGGACGCGGTCCGGGTGGCCCCGGGCGGCCGCGCGCAGCGGCGCCAGCAGGCGCCACCCGCGGCGCCAGGCCTGGTCCATGCGTGCGAAAAGAATCCGGTATTCCTCCGGCGTGTGCGTGTAACATATCATTTCCCCGTACCGGTCGCCGCTGACCCCGTATTTGATCTGCCAGGTGGGCGCCAGGGGCGCATCGCGCGGGACGAGGAACAGCGGCCAGACCGGGCCGTCGTGGAACGGGCCGTAATACCCGGCCATGGCCGCATAGGGGAACTGGCGATAGCCCTTCTGGAACCACATCCAGGCGGCGGCTACGCGGCGAGCGTGCCGGCCCCAGTCACGTTGCGCCAGGCGCTCGAGAAAGGCGCGCTCCGAGCGGGGAAAGGGCGTAAAGGCCAACTCGCCCGCCGCCCGCGTGGGAATACAAACTGGGGATATCATTCTGAGGATCGGCAGCCAGGCGTTGGATGAAGATACGCAGTTCGTCAACGCGCTCTTCTTCTATCAACCCGGCGACACGGTGGAAATCGAGGTCCTGCGC
>CAZUYI010000486.1:738-1850 GCA_964624095.1 uncultured Verrucomicrobiota bacterium
GCGTCATGAGCGACGGATAACTACCGAAGTACCAACTGTACATGGCGGCGCTGACCCCGAGCCGGCGCATGGCGCCGTACTTGCCATGGAGGTTGCCGGGCACGGGAACGAACGGGACCGTGGCGACCTCGTGCGAGCAGCCCACCTGAAGCTTGGCTGACATCCGCGTGCCGCGCCGCGCCGCCCTTTGCGCACACGCCCGGTAGAGCGCGCTCGGGCCGACAAAGGACAGCCAGTAGTCGCCCAGGACGCGGGCGCGGCCGAGTTGGCGGGCGCGGGCACCGGACTCGAAGTTGTGCTGCAACGTGACGCCCGGCGGGACGCGCCCGGCGGCCTCGATCGTCAGGGCGTGGCCCCAGACCGCATACTGGCTGTAAGGCCAGGAGATCAGTTCGGCCGATGGATCCGCCGCGTGCATCCCGCGTTCCATGGCGGCCAGGGTATCCGCCAGCACGTCGCTCGGCCGGCGGCGCCGGCAGCGCGGGCAGTGGATGTCCTCGGCGCCACCCGAGTAGCAGTGCGTGGGCCGTTCGCCGACGCTGATGACGATCATGCCGCCGAGCCCGGGCGCAGCCTCGAACAACCGGCGCGTGCTCCGTTCGACGTAGGCCCGGCCGGCCGCCGTGCTGGTGCAGAAATAGACATGGCCGCTCGTGCGGTGTCCGGCCAACTCCGGATGGCGGGCCAGGCCGGGACTGTCCGGCGGCACGGCGGCCGGTTCAATGCAGAAGGCGTAGAGGCGAATCCCGTACCGGGCGCACCGGGCGATCGTCCGGTTCAATTTGGCCAGCCGGCGTTCGGCATCCCGGCCGGCAGCCGGGAATAGGTCCGAGGGAACCACATCCTTCCACTCGACCGTCAGCCACAACGCGTTGACTCCATCGTGGGCCAGGCGGTTCAGGTATTCGGCCGGGTAATAGTTGACGTCGTCCAGCAGTTCATCCCGGTTTTTGGGCGGGCGCTTGATGGGGCCGAAGAAGCAGCGGGAAATCCTCGTTCGAACCCATGGCCGGCGCGTGCGTACGCCGGGGCGCAGGAACGGCCCTCCGCCCCGAAGCAGTTCGTCCTCGAGGAAGATCAGGGCGCGGCGAATGCCCTCGGTGTCGCCGGCC
>CAZUYI010000487.1:0-1827 GCA_964624095.1 uncultured Verrucomicrobiota bacterium
TGTGCGGGCGGACCGGAGCCGGGCGGCCAATCCGCTGCGGGTGGCCATGGACCGGTCCTACTACACCGACGAGACGACCGCCCACTTGGTCTTCGGGACCAGCCTGCCCCGCGCCGCGCTCGAGGGCTTACGCCTGCGCGTGCAGGTGCGGGCGCCGGGCGCCGCTGCGGTCACCAGCCGCGTGACCGCCGTGGAAGGGCGGGTGGCCTTGCCGCTCGAGGGCCTGCCGGCGGGGGCCTATGACGTGCAGGCCGACCTGCTGGGTCCCGACGGGGAAGCTTTCGAGCACATCCGGGAGACCTGCCGGCTCATCAGGCGCGAGCCGGCGACGGCGGGCAACGAGGTCAAGACCGACCGCTGGAACAACTGCCTGCTGGTCAACGGCAAGCCCTTTTTCTCGCTGGGCTACTGCGGCGTGCGCCCGGAGTCCTTCGGGATGCTCGCCGGCATGGGATTCAACACCGTGCTGCGCTGGCAGCGGCTGGAGTTGCCGGACCTTGTGGCGTACCTGGATGCCGCGCGCGCGCACGGGTTGTTCGTCGTGGATCCGCCCGATTATTCCATTGCCCCGCCCCGCGCCGTGTTTGAGCCGACTTACCCGGAAAAGATGCGCGAGGGCATCCGGGACAAGCTGCCCGGCTACCTGGCGGCGGTCAGGGAGCATCCCGCCCTGCTCGCCTACTACGGGCCGGACGAGCCCGGCGCGGAGTTCCACAAGGTGGCCTGCCATGAGCTGGCCGCGGCGCTCAACGCCGGCGACGGACGCCACCCCAACCTGCAGCTCTTTTGCCACTATTTCCCCACGTCCGCCGATTGGCTCGATTTCTGGGATGTGGGCGCCCTGGACATCTATCGCTTAGACAGCGTCTCCTACCTCGCAGAAGCGGCGCTCGGGAAGGCCGCGGTCGCGCTCCTGCACAAGCCGTATTGGCTGGTGCCGCTGGGCGAGAGTGGCTTGGCCCCGTCCATCCTGCCGCCGCGCCAGCAGCGCTCGCAGACCTACCTGAGCCTGATCCACGGCGCGTGCGGCATCACCTACTTCATCTGGCCGGTGAGCCACGTGGATACCTATGCGATGCTGAAGACGCTGGCCGCGGAGATCGCCCGGATGGCGCCCGCCTTGCTTACCCGCGGCCCGCCGCAGTCGGTCAGCGCGGAGCCGGCCGGCGCCCGCACCCAGGTGCAGGTCCTGCTCAAGCCGTGGCCGGAAGGCGGGCAGATTCTGCTGGCGGCGAATATCGCCGAGGCGCCGGTCGCCGTCCGATTCGCCGTCTCCTCCCTCACCGCCGGGTCCGCGGTCGCAAACCTGTTTGGCCCCGAGACCTGGCCCGTGACGAACAGCGGCTTCTCGGATCGCCTCGAGGCGCTGGGCACCCGGGTGTATCGGCTGTCCGGAACGACGACGACCGGGTCGGAGCCTGTCGAGATCCGGCTCTCGCTCGAGCCGGAGCCCGGCGCGGCCGCCGCGCGCCCGGCCCGGGGCCCGGCCGCCCGGTCGAACAACATCCTGCCGAACTCGAGTTTCGAGCATGCCTCGCTGCCCGGCATGCCGGACATGTGGATCTTCATGCCGGGCCGTTCCTATACCGAGGACACGCTCATCGGCAAGCCGGACGCCCTGGTCGCCCTCGACGAGGCGGAGGCCTTCGAGGGCCGGGTGGCCGTACGCCTGCGGGGCATCGAGCTGATCTTGACCCGGCCGGCCACCTGGTGGAAATGGGCCCAGATGGTGCCGATGGAGCCCGGGAAGGACTACGTGTTCTCGATCCACATGAAGGCCGACCGGGACGACGTCGAGGTGGTCCTGTGGCGAGGCAGTACGAAGCC
>CAZUYI010000488.1:0-1820 GCA_964624095.1 uncultured Verrucomicrobiota bacterium
TTCCTGCTGAGCACCGGCAGTGAGGCGACGGAAAATTGCATCAAGCTCTCCAAGACCTATGCCGTGGAGAAATACGGGCCCCACAAGCGGTTCCTGGTGTCGTTCCGAAACGCCTTCCACGGGCGCACCATGGGCGCGCAGCTCGCCGGTGGAATGCCCGCCCAGAAAAAGTGGCTGGGCCGCTCCGATGACTCGTTCGTCCAGGTGCCGTTCCCGGACGGGTTCAAGAATCCCGATACCTCGTTCGACCTCTTCCTCAACACGCTGCGCGGGCAGAACATTCCGTTTCAGGACATCGCCGGCGTGCTCGTCGAAAGCTACCAGGGCGTCGGGCCCGATTTCCTGCCCATGGACTACGCGCGCCGCCTCGAGGCGTTCTGCCGCGAACACGACATTGTGCTGACGTGCGACGAAGTCCAGGCCGGGTTCGGGCGCACGGGGAAGATGTTCTGCTTCCAGCACTACGGCATTACGCCGGACCTGATCGCCTGCGGCAAGGGGATTTCGTCGTCGCTGCCGCTGTCGGCGGTCATCGGCCGCAAGGACATCCAGAACCTCTACGCGCCCGGCTCCATGACCTCGACGCACTCCGGGTCGCCGCTGCCGGTGGCCGCCGCCATCGCGAGCCTGACGCTTATCCGCCGCGAGCGGCTGGTCCAGCGGGCCGCGCGGCTGGGCCGGATCCTGGTGCCGGCCGTGCAACGAATCCGGGGCCGGTACCCCGAGGTGCTCGGCTGTGCCCAGGGCAAGGGGCTGGTGGCTGGCATCCAGGTGGTCAAGCCGGGCACGCGCGAGCCGAATCCCGAGCTGGCCCTGCGCATCAACGTGGCCTGCCTGCAGAAGGGGCTCCTGATGTTCGCCCCGGTCGGCATCGGCGGGGAGTGCCTCAAGATCGCGCCGCCGCTCACGATTGCCGAGGACGCCCTGCGGGAATCCATCGCCGTGTTCGAGGAGGCCGTGGACCAGGTGCTCGGGGCGTGAGGAAAACGGGAGCCCCGGCGCCGGCCGGGAGGTTGCCCATGAACGCTCAGGCAACGCTGTCCGGCGACGTGGCGCGTGCGGTCGCCGCCGTGCCGGTCACCGACATCCACACGCATCTCTACGACCCGGCCATCGAGCCGCGCCTCCTCTGGGGGCCGGATGCGCTGCTGACCTATCATTACCTGGCGGCCGAGACGCTCCGCGCCCGGCCCGACCTGGACGCGGCGTCCTTTTTCGCCCTCGATCGGCGCGCCCGGGCGGACCGGGTTTGGGAGGAGCTCTTTGTGCGGCGCGCGCCGCTCTCCGAGGCCTGCCGGGGCGTGCTCACGGTGTTCCAGGCACTCGGGCTGGACGGGAACGCGCGCACGCTGGCGGAAGCGCGCGCCGCGTTCGAGGGGCTTACGGCCCGGGCCTACGCGGACCGCGTGTTCCGCCTGGCGGGCGTCGAGCGGGTGGTCATGACCAACGATCCGCTCGACGAGGTCGAGCGCGGATACTGGGAGCGCGGGTTCGAGCGCGATCCGCGGTTCCTGGCCGCCCTGCGGCTCGACGGCATGCTCAAGGACTGGCCGCGCGCCGTGCCCGCGCTCCGGGCGCTCGGCTGCGAGGCCGACAGCTCCGTCTCGGGCGCCACGCTGGACGCGGTGCGCCGGTTCCTCGACTCGTGGCGCCGGCGGCTTGATGCCCGCTGCCTGGCCATCAGCCTGTCGCCGTCGTTCCGGTTCCCGGACCCGCTCTCGAGCCTCGACTCGCTCCTGGCCCGGGCCGCCGTGCCCGTGGCCCGGGATGCCGGCGTGCCGGTGGCCCTCATGCTCGGCGTGCGCAAGGGCGTGAATCCG
>CAZUYI010000489.1:0-1812 GCA_964624095.1 uncultured Verrucomicrobiota bacterium
CTCCTCGATGTCGCCCACGCTCAAGGGCATTCATTTCGAGGCGCAGTCCGGCCCGCACTGGATTGACCGGACGCCCCTGCGGCTCGTCCGCTGGCTGCTCCTGGGCGCCTGGTACGAGGAAATACGGGCTGACACCTCGGGCACCCTGCGGATCGCCGCCCTGCCGGAAGGCAGCCTGTTCCTGATCAACGGGCGGCCGCAGCGGATCCCCGACTCCATGGTGTACCACGTGGCCGACGGCGAGCCGGTGATCCGCGGGCAGCTCCTGGCCTCCGGCGCGCGGGTAGCCGGCGACCATATCTTTGTGAACAAGCTGGCCTGGAATTTCCGCGCGCCGCGCCGCGGCGAAATCATGGTCTTCAAGACCGACGGCATCGTGCACCCCCAGATCAAGACCAACGAGCACTACGTCAAGCGCATGGTCGGCATTCCCGGCGAAATCCTGTCGTTCGATCCGCCATTCCTGCGGGCGGACGGCAAGCCGCTCCACGAACCAGCGAGCCTGGCGCGCGTGGCGAGCGCCCGCGCGGGGTACGACGGCTACCAGGCGCTCGGCGATTACCTTGCCGGCTGCAGCAACGCCGTCGTGCTGGGCCCGGGCGAGTATTTCGCCTGCGGCGACAACCAGCGCAACAGCCTCGACAGCCGCTACTGGGGCCCCGTGCGGGCCAGCCGTCTCGTCGGACCGGCATTCTTCATTTACTGGCCCCTGTCGCGCCGCTGGGGCCGGGCGGAGTAGTCAACCGGACGAAAGGAGAACCACGCCATGCTTCCTCCATCCTGCACGCGAGCCGCCGCCGTGTTCTTAGGTCTGTCCGCGCTGGGCGCATCCGCCGGGTCCCTCATCAACTCCGATTCGCGCGCCACGCTGATCACGCAGGACCGGCTCGACAACCTGAGTGTCGGCGCCCAGTTCCATTCCATCCGGCGCGATCTCATTTTTGAGAACGAGCACGTGGAGACGCTCGAAGCGTATACCTATGGAGGCTTTGTCGGCTACGATATCCTGCCGTGGATGACCCTGTATGGCACGCTGGGCGCCTGCCAGGCCAAGGTGGGCGAATACCCGGAGCGCGGTAGCGACAAGTTCACATGGTCGGCCGGCCTCAACATGAACCTGTGGCAGATGCAGATCAACGATCCGTCGTTCATGGCCGGCTGCTGCAGCATCCGCGCAACGGCCGGCTACGGGCAATACGAGTCGGGCAACTCGGACCGTCAGGCGGTATCCTGGGGTGAATGGTCCGGTGCCTTGACGCTGAATTACGAGCTGTATGCCCGGGAAGCCGGCGATCTCGATCGGGTGCCGTACAGCCTGCTGCTGTCCGCCGGGCCCGCCGTCTCGAAGATCAGCGGGGACGTGGAAACGCCAGCCGGCAAAGACGATTTCGATGAAGATCACCAGGTCGGCGTCGCCGGTAGCGTCGTGATTTTCGCCGCGCACAACTTGTCAGTCGGTGGGCACGTTCAGTATTATTTTGACGAAACGACACTCGGGGCGAGCCTCGTCTATAATTTCTGATGCCGGTCCGGCGCATGCCGGGGATGGAGGCTGCAGGAGCCCGGCTGGCGTCTTCCAGAAGATCGGCTCATGCCGGCCTGAGCCCGCGCGCTCAGGGGATAGTGCAAGCGGCCCGCGTGCGGCCCGGAGCGTCGGTTTTCAATCGTCAGCGTCCGTATCCGGCCCGATTATTGAGCCTTCCTTATGTCGCATAATATATCTTATGTCTACTTAGGAATGCGGGGTGGGTCAATGGGTGGTATAGAATGAAGCCGGGGTGCGGATTGGAGCACAAGCCGGCAGGCGTGATT
>CAZUYI010000490.1:0-1808 GCA_964624095.1 uncultured Verrucomicrobiota bacterium
CACCTGCATCCTGCATCACTGCGCGATCCCGGTGTTCGTGGACATTGATTTCGACACCATCAACATGGACCTCGACGCGCTCGAGGCGGCGATCACCCCGCGCACGAAGGCCATCATCGCCGTGCATCTGCACGGGCTGGCCCTGGACATGGACCGGCTGCTGGCCATTGCCCGTAAGCACAAGCTGGCGGTGATCGAGGATGCCTGCCAGTCGCACGGGGCGTTGTACAAGGGGCGCAAGGTGGGCACGTTCGGCGACTGCGCGGCCTTCAGTTTCAGCCAGAACAAGACCCTCGGCTCGGGCGAGGGGGGTCTGTTCGTGACCGACGACGAGGCCAAGGCCGCCAAGGCGCGCCAGCTCTGGTCGTTCGGCGAGGTCAAGGCGCCGGGCGAGGACCGGGACTACCACGCCCACATGATCGGCTGGATGTACCGCAACAACGACCTGACCGCGGCCTTCGGCCGGGCGCAGTTGCAGAAGCTGGACCATTACCTTCGCGTGCAGCGGGAGAACACGCGCGCCTTCCACGCGAACGTCAAGCCCCTGTCCGCCAAGGGCCTGATCCTGCCGGTCGAGCCGCCGGGCTTTACCTCGAGTTGGTACG
This sequence comes from uncultured Verrucomicrobiota bacterium, assembly GCA_964624095.1. Lineage (GTDB taxonomy): Bacteria > Verrucomicrobiota > Kiritimatiellia > JAAZAB01 > JAAZAB01 > CAZEVX01. The sequence continues at coordinate 606 of CAZUYI010000490.1, forward strand.
AGTACGTCGTGCGGCTGGACATGCAGGCCATCGGCTGGACCGGCAATCCGGCCGTGTTCCGCGACGCCGTGGTGCGGGCGCTGCAGGCCGAGGGGGCGAAAGCCGTTCTCTGGCAGCAATTGATCCTGCCGGCCATGACCGTGTTCCGGCGCAAGAACGCCTTCGGGCACGGCGTGCCGTGGAGCGTGGACAACGCCGGCGCCGGCATCGAGTACGTTCCGGAGCAGTATCCCCGGGCGCTGCGCCACGCGCAGACGCATTTCGGGTTGAACATGCCGCTGCGCGCCCCGAACGGCGCGGAGGCCGTCGAGCGCCTGGCCGCGGCGTACCACAAGGTGTTCGAGAACCTGGCGCAGATAGACCCGGAAAAAATCCAGCGCATCTGCAGCGCCAGGCACGCCGAAGCCAAGACCCGGCCGGCCGCCGGGCGGTAGCCGAAAGGAAGACCTCCCATGCCCGAGCCGACCGCCTGCCGCGCGGGCGTAGCCCAGCGGCCCTTTACGCCCCCGCTCGGCTCCGAGCTGGGCGGCTATTTCCACAAGCGCTTCGCCGAGGGAATCCGCAGCAAGCTCTATGCCAAGGCGCTGGTGATCGAGAGCGGCGGCCGCCGGATCGCATGGGTGGCAAACGACCTGTGCGCGACCTCGGCGGAGGTGGCGGAGCCGGCCCGCGCCCGCCTGGCCGCCGAGTGCGGCTTGGCGCCGGAGGCCATCCTCATCGCCTCCACGCACACGCACACCGGCCCCGCGCTCCGTAAAGTCCCGGGCAACCCGGTGGACCCCATTCCCGGCTATACGCAGGTCGTGGCCGACGCCATCGTCCAGGCGGTGCGGGAGGCAGTTGCCTCGATGTTCGACGCGACGATCCACGCGGGACTGGCCGATGCGCCCGGCTTCACGCGGAACAAGCTGTGCCGGCTCAAGAACGGCCGGGACCTCTACGACATGCGGCCGCTGGGCCAGCCGAACGACGAGCGGATCGGCTACGCCAGCCCGCTCGATTCATCCGTCCAGGTGCTGGGCGTGTATGACGCGGAGGAGCGAGTGCGGGCCTTGGCCGTGAACTTCGCGGCGCATCCCAATAGCGGCGGCAAGGAGATTTGGGCGGAATGGCCCGGCGAAATGGCGCGCACACTGGCGGCGGTCTATGGCGCGGACGTGCCCTGCCTGTTCCTGCAGGGAACCGGCGGCGACGTGGATTGCG
>CAZUYI010000491.1:0-1794 GCA_964624095.1 uncultured Verrucomicrobiota bacterium
CAGAGTCTCCTCCGGCGTCGGCTTCAGGCGCTGGCCATCCATCCGGTACCCGTGTCGTTTCAGCGAGGCGACCACCTCCGGGCACTCGACAAAGATGCCGACCTCGTGCAGCATCGTCAGCATGGTCTGCTTGATCTGCTCCTGCTCCCGCGGTTCCAGCACGTCAATTCTCGATTTGAGATGCATGGTGGGCTCCTGCTTCATCCCCTTTCACGCAGTCCCGCTCGGCATCGCGCCAGCCGCGGATCCGGGAGCACCCGGCCGGCGCCCTGGCATCCGGCCGACGGGCGAACAGGCCGTCCGCTTTCGCCGCCTGGTGCGCCACCGCAGGCCGCCCTGAAGCGGGCTTTCTCCCGGCAGGTCGACGAGCGCGGCCCCATTCCCGCCCACTGCGCGGCGAACGCGAAGGGCGCCGGGACCTGCCGGGCGGATCACTTCGCCAGCGCCAGGCCTTCCTGTTTCTGAACGCCGGTCGCCAGCGGCCGGTCCGCCAGCACCTGGCCGCCTTCCATCAGTCGGATATGCCCGCCCGTTTCCCCGTCCTTGTTGAACAGCACCCGCACGGTGCGCGTGCCCGCCTGGAACTCCACGCCGGCGGTCCGGTCATCCTCGATCAGGCTCGAGGGCGTCATGGCTGTCAGGACCGTCTGATCGCCCACTTCGATCAGGTGCAGGAACCCGTCCTCCGCGCGCGCGGCGCCCGGCTTGACCTCGACGCGCCACCGGCCCACGGTCTCCGGCACGTCGGCGGCATTGGTCATGCCCATGTCCCGCAGGTACGGCGAGTTCTCCGGAATGGGCCAGTTCTTGCCGTCGGCCCAGAACTCCCTGCCCGGCCCGCCGACGGCTTCGAGCACGGCGTCCGCCGGCAGCAGCGTTCGGCAGAAGAGGCGGCCCCGGTCCTGGTCCGCGTGGAACTCCCGGCCGGCGATCACCGGCTCGTTGGCCGTGTGCAGCAGCCAGGTCTTGGGATAGTCCGCCTGCTTCGAGGCTACGCGGTCAAAGACCACGAAATGGTCCGGAGGCACAAACAGGAACTGGCGGGTCATCCGGGCGCACTTGTTGGAATGGTACGTCCCGGTGGCGTCGGTGGCGGCGTAGGCGAAGTGGGGGCCGGCCTCGAAGGCCAGCGGCCGGGCAGCCGGTGAGAAGTGGCGCTGGCCGCCGCTGTTGGCGGCCAGCGGCTTGTTTTCCCAGGAAAACACCTCGCCCGGCATCCGGATCAGGATCGTGTTGTGGGCCACGCTCTGCCGGTCGTAGTTCTCGCCGCTGGTGCCCCACATCGCCCGGGTGCCGCTGTCCAGGGCCAGGTATCCTTTCTTGAAAATCGTGAAATGGCCGGTGTCATAGTGCTCGGCCGGTACCCGGCCCCCGCCGCAGCTAAAGAGCGCGTAGGTCGAGGACTCGGGCTCGAAGCCCGAGGACATCAGGACGACGCTGTTCGTGGGATAATGGCGCGCCAGGGGCAGGCCGGCCGGCAGGCGGGGTTCCGGGGCCGGGACCGATCTCAGCACGAAGGAATCCACCATGTAATGGCCCCGCCTCGTCCGGCTCGGCCTCGGCAAAGAAGTACATGAACTGCTCCAGGTTGTTGAAGAGGAAGGCGTCGTTGACCCAGTTGCCCCGGTGCCGCCAGGAGATGGCATAGCCGAAGTCCCGGTAGTAATTCGCCTTGTGCCCGAGCACATACCGCAGCGCGAAGCTCGGCGCCAAGCCGCTGGCGAAGGCCCACTCGGCGGGGACCGGCCCCACGGCCGCGCGCCAGCAGTGCAGGAACGTCCAGGTCGGCGTCGG
>CAZUYI010000492.1:0-1772 GCA_964624095.1 uncultured Verrucomicrobiota bacterium
GAGGGCCGGGTAGTCCACCGACTCCTCCCATCCGCTTCGCCCGAAGGCCATGTAATTCAGCCCGTACACGCCGAGCGTGAAGATGTAGGAGTTGCTCTTCCCGCCGCCCACGCCGAGCGCCCGGTAGATCGGCCAGTTGCGGCAGATGACCGGAGCCATGGGGTAAGGGAATCCGCGCTGCGCATTCATGCCGAGCAGGTAGTCGTTGATGAGCAACGGCCCCGCGTGGGCCGCATGCCACCGGCGCAGCATCTCATGGAACGACCGGTTCGCCGCGCAGGCATCCGGTGCGATCAGGTGCACGCCGCAGCGCCAGTAGAACGACAGCATGACCACGACGTTCGGTTCGAGCGTCACGTCCTCCGGCGGCCACGACAGATCGACGTACGCCGCGTAGTAGACCCGCACGCCGGGGAACTCCGGCCGCAGGGCGCGGGCCACCTCGTTGACGAGCAGCGCGTAGCGCTTTGTCAGGCTCCGGTTCGCGCCGGCCGGGTCTCGGAAGTTCTGCCGGTCCTTGCGGAAGGCGTCGTTCGGATCGACGTCGAGGGCGCGGCAGGCCTCGCACTGGCAGCACCCATAGCCGTCCTCCGGGCACACGCCGACGATCCGGGCCTCCGGGTTCTCGCGGAGATACTGCTTGATGTTGGCGATCATGGTATCCACCATCTCGCGGTTCGACGTGCACAGGCACATTTGCCCGGCCCGCCGCTGGCGCTCCCCGTCCACCATCGCGAACCATTCCGGGTGCTCGGCGAAATAGGTGCGCGGCGGGATCCACCGGTAGAAGTTGTGGTTGGCCATGCACACGGACATGCCCCGGTCGAGGAGCGCGGGCACGATCTGCTCGCGGAACCACACATCGTCGTAGCCCGAGAGCTTCGGATGGGCCGGCTCTTCGGGGGCGCCGGGCGTGCTGCCGAGGGAGGGCGTGCCGCCGGGCCGGGGCAGCGTCATGACGTAGTTCAGCCCGATTTTCGCCATCCAGTCGATTTGTCGCAGCATGGATTGCGGCGTGGTTTTCGACACGATCTGCATGCCCCGGCACCACAGGAGCGGCTTGCGCCGCAGCGAGTGCGCCGGAATCCGAATCTCGGCCTGGGCGGGCACGTGTTCGCCGTCGGGAGCGGGATTGCTGAACCGGCAGCCGCAGAACCGGCGCAGGAACTCGTAGGCCCCATACACGACGCCTGCCGGCCCGCCGCCGCGGATCGCGATCCGCGTGTCGTCAATCTGGATGACGTATCCCTCCGCGCCGAGTTCCGGGTCCGGCTCCACGCCGAGCGCGATGGCCGGCTCATTGGTAGCGGATGACGCCACGGGCACGTCCGCGCCCAGGATTTGCCCCAGGTATCGGCTCAGTTCCGAGGCGGCGAATGTCACGGGCCGTTCGGCGTCAGCGGGACAGACGATGGCCGGCGGGCGGGCCCGAGTGAGCCGGCACTCGCGCGACACCTCGGCCGGCGCGTTGGACGCAGCCGCCGCCACCTGGGCCGCAAGTCCGGCGGCGGCGCACACGGTTTCGAGACGAACTTTTCGGATCTTCATGGAGTGTCCTCATCATGCCCCGGAAGCGGGCGGCTTTATGTCCAGGAGCGCAAGACTTCGAAACGCCTGCCAGCCGCGCAATGGAGCTGGGATATTCCCCGCGCTCAGCGACTGCGCCGTCCGTGACACCGTATCCCTGTTCATCCGCCGGGTCAACGAAAACCACCCGCTCAACTACTCCGCGCCACGCGTCGGAATCAGAGAGCAGGGGTCATGTCTAAATA
>CAZUYI010000493.1:0-1763 GCA_964624095.1 uncultured Verrucomicrobiota bacterium
CGCGCCCGCACACCACGAGCGGGATGGCGGCCCGCAGCCCGCGCGGCACCTTGGCATCCCCGAAAATGTCCTGCACCTTTTTCGAGCCCCGCAGCCCGTACGGGCGCATACGGTCGCCGGGCCGCCACGGCCGGATAGAGAGCCGGCGCCGGCGCCAGGCGGCGAGAGAAAGCGACGCGCGCGCCGGCCAGGCGCCGATGCCGGCCGGCCGCTCCCGGACCAGGCCCGGCGCGATCCAGGCGCGCAGCCGGGCGCCGGAAAACGGGACCCGCACCGCGCCCGGCACCGGCAGGCACACGGCGCGAGGCGGCGCGGCCCGCCGCGCGGAACGCGGGCCGCTGACCGCCACCACGAGGTCGCCGCCCTCGCGCCGCGCGCTCCAGCCGTCGGGCAGCGCCACGGCCCGGCGGCGCGCGGCGCCGGCGGGCGGTCCCAACAGGAGCGCCGCCAGCCGGGCGATCGCCTCGAAGCCCAAGGCATCGGGACCGGCGCCGCACTGCTCCAGCCAGCGCCGCAGGACGCGGCGCCGGGCGGCGAGCGGGGCGTCGGCCAGCGGCCGCGTATCGAGCCGGGCCGGCGCGCCCGGGCGCGGCTGCCGCGGCCCGGCCCGGCAGCGGGCCAGCAGCGCGTCCGTCAACTCCTCCAGCCAGGCCTGCTCGGCGGCGAGGATCTCGCCCGTGCGCAGGAGTGCGCGGCGGACGGCCGGGTTGAGCCGGGCCTCGAGCAGGGGGAGAATCTCGCGGCGCACCCGGTTGCGGAGGAAGGCCGGGTCCGCGTTGCTGGCGTCCTCGCGCCAGGCCAGCCGGCGCCGGGTCAGCCAGGCGGCGATCTCGGCGCGCGTCGCGTCGCGCAGCGGCCGGATGACGCGGAGCGAGCCGTGCCGGCCGTCGTACGGAATGCCCGCCAGCCCGGCGGGCCCCGCCCCGCGCGCCAGGTTGAGCAGGATCGTTTCGGCCTGGTCGTCGGCCGTGTGGGCCGTGGCCAGCGCATCGCAGCCGTGGCGGCGGGCAACACGCCGGAAGAACGCGTAGCGGGCCTGGCGCGCGGCCATTTCGATCGAGATGCCGGCGCGCCGGGCCCGGCGCCGGACATCCGCGGCGCCCAGCACGCACGGCAACGCCCAGCGCCGGGCCAGCACGGCCACGAAGGCCGCGTCGCTGGCGGACGCCGCGCCCCGCAGCCGGTGATCGAGATGGGCCGCCGTCAGGCGCAGCGCCCAGGCCGGCGCCAGCGCCCGCAGCAGGGCCAGCAGCGCCACGGAATCGGCGCCGCCCGACACGCCCACCAGCACGTGCTGCCGGCGGGCCAGGAGCGCCTGGCGCCGGATCGTCTCGCGCACGCGGCGTAGGAGCATCTCGGATGGCCTCCCGCCCGGGCCTCCCGTCACAGCCGGGCCTGGCCCGGCTCGATCCGGCGCGCACCGTCCAGGTACGGCGCGAGCGCCTCGGGCAGGTCCACGGCGCCATCGGCGGTTTGGCCGGTTTCGAGCAGGGCAACCACCAGCCGCGCCAGGGCGACCCCGGATCCGTTGAGCGTATGGACGAACTCGACCTTGCCAGACGGGGTCCGGTAGCGGATGCCGGCGCGGCGGGCCTGGAACGCCTCGAAATTGCTGCACGAGGAGACTTCCAGCCAGGCCTTCTGGCCGGGCGCCCACACTTCGAGGTCGTAGCACCGCGCGGCCGCGAAGCTGAGGTCCCCCGCGCACAGCGCCACGACGCGGTATGCCAGGCCCAGCCGCTGCAGGACCGCCTCGGCATGGC
>CAZUYI010000494.1:0-1750 GCA_964624095.1 uncultured Verrucomicrobiota bacterium
TGAGGGCATCCTTGCGTGTGCCGGTACAGCCGCTCGACGTCACCCCGCGCTCGCGCGAGCCGGATTACTCGAGCCGCTTCTCCATTTCCACGAGGTCACTGAGGCGGCGCCCGGCGCGGGCGCGGTCGCTGGGATTAGGAATTTCCCACCACTCCTCCCGGCTGCCGACCTCGCGGTAGCCGAGCTTCTTGTAGAGTTCGTAGGCGACGGTATTGGCGCGGTAGACGGTGAGAAACAGGCGCCGCCGGCCGAGCGCCAGGGCATCGCGTTCCAACAATTCCATCATGAGCCGGCCCAACCCCAGCCCGCGCGCCCGCTTCATCAGGGCCAGGCCGATTGTCACATAGAGCGGCGCGGCCAGGTCCACCGACCCGTTCCCGGACAGCCGGCCATCCACAAAGAGGAAGAGCCAGCGGGCGCTGCCCGCGGCCTGGCGGGCGAGCAGCTCGCCCAGCCGCCGGGCCGCCTTGGGCGGGTCCACGGCCTCGTTGGTGGCCATGATCTGGTCGTCGTGGAATTCGCGCCGCATGGCGTAAAATTCCGGCAAGTCGGCCCAGCAGGGGCGCCGGAACAGCACGGCGCGGCCCCGGATGCGCCGGCGCAGGACGGACCGGCCCTCGATCATCTGAAAATCGCGGGATGGTTTTGTAGGCATAGCGCTTCCCCTGTCCTGTCACCGGTCCTGTTCCCCGTCACGCGCCTCGCCCGGACGCCGGGAAAGGCGCGCTCCCGTTCCAGCCGCAGGCCGGGGTCACGGCCGCAGCACGGCCTGGAAGCAGCGCCGGGTCTTGTCGAGGATTTCGTCGCATTCCGCCCGGCTGACGATCAGGGGCGGCTTGACCTTGAGCACGTTCTTGCGGACGCCGCCGAGCCCGAAAATGATGCCGTTCTTGAACCCGGCGTCGCGGATGGCCACGGTCTCCTTGTCGAGCGGCGTCTTGCTCTGCGGGTCCCTGACCAGTTCGACGCCGATGTGCAGGCCGGCCTGGCGCACCTCGCCGATTTCCGGGAACTCCGCCATCATGGCCTTGAGCCCGTCGCCCAGCACGGCGCCCATGCGGCGGCAGTTATCGAGCACGCCGCCCTCGAGCAACTCGAGCAGCTTGGCGGCGGTGACCATCGAGAGCGACGGTTGGGCGAAGGTGTGCAATTCCTCGGTGTCCGGATCGAATCCCTTGAGCGTGTCGGACACGATGATGCCCGCCAGCGGCAGGCCGGCGCCCAGGGCCTTGCCGAGCACGATGATATCCGGCGTGACCTTGAAATAATCGGCCGCGAACATCTCCCCAATCCGGCCGAACGTCTGGATCTCGTCGAAGACCAGCAGCGTCTCGAACTCGTCGCACAGGCCGCGCAGGCCCTGGAGGAAGCGCCGGGGCATGATGATCTGGCCCGCGCTGGCCTGGATGGGCTCGACGATGATGCCCGCCGGCTTGCCGGCCACGCCGCGCGCAAGCGTCTCGCGGGCCATGGTCAGGCACATGTCAATGTAGGTCTCCGCGTCCACCCCATACGGGTTGCGGTAGGTGTAGGCGTTGGGAATCCGGATGAACGGGCGTGTCAGCGGCAGGAACCGGCTGCCCCCGTAATATTTTCCGGCCGCCTTGGTCGAAATCCAGGAGGCGCCCATCGAGCCGAGCGTCGTACCGTGATAGCTGTCGTAGAGGCACACGAAGTCCCGGGCCGGGCTGACGTTCTTGACGCAGATCTTCATCGCCGCCTCGATGGCCGGGCCGCCCCCGACGGTGAA
>CAZUYI010000495.1:0-1747 GCA_964624095.1 uncultured Verrucomicrobiota bacterium
AACATGGTGCCGTCGCCCCCGAACACGAACAGGAGCGAGATGGAGCCCGCCATCCGGTCCGGCGCCACGCGGCGCGCACCGGGCACAAGGGCGGCGGCGGCCGGGTCGGCGGCCAGCCGCACGCCCAGCCGGCGCGCCGCGGCGGCGAACCGGCCGAGCACCTCGCCGGCCGAGGGCTTGGCGCAGTTGGCGAACACGCCGATGGGCTTGGGCCTCGTCATAAGGGCTCCGGTTTCCGCCACCAGGCCAGGAACTCCATGTTGCCGGCCGGCCCCCGCAGGGGCGATTCGCACAGGTCCCGCCAGACAAGGCCCAGTACCGACTCGCCGAAAGCCCGCACGGCGGCGGTCACGCGTGCGTGCACGGCGGGATCGCGCACCACGCCGCCCGGCCGGACCTCGCGCCGGCCGGCCTCGAACTGGGGCTTGATCAGCGTCACCAGGAACGCGCCGTCCAACAGCATATTGTTAACCGCCGGCAGCACCTTTGTCAACGAGATGAACGACACGTCCACGGCGGCAAACGCGAACGGCGGGCCGAGCATGCCCGGCTCGAGCCGGCGCGCATTGACGCCCTCCCGCACCACGACCCGCGGGTCCTGCCGCAAGCGCCAGTGAAGCTGGCCGCGCCCAACGTCCACGGCCACCACCTGGGCCGCCCCGTGCTGGAGCAGGCAATCGGTGAATCCGCCCGTCGAGGCGCCCACGTCCAGGCAGCGCCGCCCGGCCACGTCCAGCCCAAACACCTCGAAGGCCCGCTCGAGCTTGTCCCCGCCGCGGCTGACAAAGCGCGGCGCCGCCACGATCGTGACGGCCGCGCCTGGCGCCACGCACATCCCCGGCTTGAACGCCGGGCTCCCGTCAACCCGCACCGACCCCGCCAGGATCAGCCGCTGCGCCTGGGCGCGGCTCTCCGCCAGCCCGCGCGCCACCACCGCCTGGTCCAACCGCTGACGCACGGTTTTCATGCGCGTTGGACTCCGGGCCGGCGCGCGCGGCTCGCGGGCAGGCCGGCTCAACCGACCAGCCGTTCCCGCAGGTACTGAATGTAATTCCGGGAGACGGCGCCTATCTTGAAATGCCGGGCGGAGCGCGTCAACTGGCCGAACACTGCCTGGTATTCCGCTTCGCTCCACGGACGCAGGCCGAGCGTCACGGCGGCCGCCTGCCAGAGCAGGTCGTGCAGCGGGCCCGTGCTCCGCGCGTCCGGCCTGCGCCGCAGGCTGGCGTAGAGCTCGATAAATTCGCCGTCGGTCGGCTCGAGGCCCGCCGTCGCGCAGTGCCGGCCGACGGGCCCCTCGATGCCGTACAAAAACGGCACATACCGCTCCGGATACCGTTCCATCTCGCTGTCGGGCGGCGGTTGACGGGTTCCGCGGAACAACGCCGATAGCGCCGGCACAGTCCAGACGGCATGCCGCTGGAGTTGGCCGACGACGATCCGGGCGCGATCCCGGGGGCCCGTCTCGTCCTCGCCCGGCGCGGGCATGCAGAGGACGAGCTCGCGCGGCCGCACGCCCGCACGGCGCGCGGCGGCGCGCAGAGACGGCACAGGGTCGAGCGGCGTGCCCTCCCGCGGCGCCCTCAGCCTCCTCCAGAGTGCCCGCACCCCCATGCTAGCTCCGATCCCCGCCAAGCCCCGCGCCGGGGCGACGCCGCGCCGGCACGGCATTCTCGGCGCGGAACCCATCCATGGTTGCCGACATATCGGTCATACGGTATCGCGAAGGATTGCGCGCCGTCAAGAC
>CAZUYI010000496.1:0-1742 GCA_964624095.1 uncultured Verrucomicrobiota bacterium
TACTCGCTTTACGGATCCGGCGGATTTCTCGAGACCACGCGCCACGGCCTGTTCCGGACATTGGCCTCGTTCAGGGACATCAACGGGGGCAAAGACGTGCTGGAGCTCGACATGCCTATTCCCGACAGGAGTCTGCCGCGCGTCGCGATCGGCTCGCACGGGACGGCGGACTGGGAACTCATGGGCGATTTTGTGGCCTGCCTCCGCGACCGCCGGCCCCCGGCCATTGATGTCTATCGCGGCCTCGACTTTACTCTGCCGGGCATCATGGCGCTCGCGTCAATGCGGCAGGGCTCGGCGCCGGTGGCGGTGCCGGATCCGCGGGACTGGTGAGCCGATGCCGTCCTTTTCCCCATCGCCGGCCACGCCTCGCCGGCCAAGGCGCTCCCACGGCGCCGTGCACGGGCTCATGGTTCCGCCGGGGCGATCAGGCCCAGGCGGCGGTGGGCGTCCAGGATGACCGTCAGCGGGCGGTCGAATCGGACGTGCCGGACTCGCGCGTCCTCGAAGACGGCTGGCTGCGCATCGAGCCGCTGCCAGCGCACGAAGTTGTCGGCATCCGGTCCGCGCAGGGTGAAGTACCCGATGCCCGTTGCGGCCAGGTTATGGAAGAAGTGGGCGCCCTGCGACACGTCAATGCGGCGGCCGGGCGCCTCCACCTCGACGATCACCGCGGCGCCGGCCACCTGCTGCCAGGTGACCGGGATGCCGAGCGCCGGCAGGCGCGTACCCCAGCGACCGGGCCCGATGAGGATATACGGGCGCCTGGCCTTCAAGAGCTGCTCGTTCAGCTGGCCGATGACGGCCGCCGCCTGGCGCGCGCGGGCGAACTCGAAGCGCTGCGGGTGGCAGTAGACGACGTCGCGGACGCCCTCGATCACCCCGTGGCCCATGATGGAGCGGCAGGCGCAGAGGGCCGAGGCGGCGGGCCGGTCCACGGGCCGGAGGGCCGCCCGCTCGCGGGCGGCCACCATGGGCCGCAGTTGCAGGAGGAAAAATTCCGGCCGGGACTCGGGCTCGGCATCAATATTGACCGCGAACTCGATTTCGACATGGGTGCCCAGGCTGGTTTTCCCGAGGGCGAGCAGCGCCTGGAGAATCTTGGGAAGGGGGAACAGGCCGTGGCGCAGGATGGGGGCAAAGGACACCACTCGCCGCCCCGGAACGCCGAGGTCGTCCACGACGACGTCGTCGGCCGAGATCACGCTGCCGATGGGCTGGAGCGTCTGGTCGCGCTCCGCCCGCTCCAGGTCATGGAGGCTCAGGTCGGAGCCCTTGCCGAAGGCCATCCGGGGTATGGGTCCGGCGAGGCGCAGGGCGTAGAATCGCGACTGTGAAATCTGCGCCAGGTCGGCCGCCGTGGAGGCCTGGGGCAGCACGGCGGGATAGCGCGGGCAAAACCGCAGGGCGCGGCCGCCTTCCACGACCGTCTTGCCGAATCCCAGCGCAATCGAGGCCACGCCGTCGTCGGGCTCCATGCGGGCGAACGGGTAATAGTTGAAGGACTGGGCGACGCCCGAGACGGTGGGATAGAACAGGTCGCCCCGCCTTCTGCCGACGAGTTCCTGGACGATGACGGCCATCTTCTCGTCCTGCACGTTCAGTGAGAGCGTCTGGAAATAGCGTTTGACCGAGGCTGTGAACGCCGAGGCGTAGACGAGCGCCACGGCCCGGGCGAGCTGCCGGAGCCGCTCGGCGTCGTCGGGATCGTTGTTGGGCAGCATGCAGGTCTGGTACAGCCC
>CAZUYI010000497.1:0-1736 GCA_964624095.1 uncultured Verrucomicrobiota bacterium
GTCCGCCCCATACGCGCCCCACAGCCGCACGCCCTTGCTCAGGACCAGTTGCGCGGTCAGATTGTACGTCCCATTCGAGACCCATATTTCAGGGTCTTCGTCGTCAACAATGGCGTTCGTCGCCAGCGCGTTGCCGATCGTGGCAAAAGCCGTTTCCCAGCTCGTGCCGGCGGCGCTGTCGCTCCCGTTCGTGGCCACGTACCAGACTGCGGCGCCGGCCGTGCCGACGCCCAACCCGAACCCCGCGCACACGCTCAACCACAGCCGCTTGTTCATGGGCTTGCTCCTCCTGCTACACGTTACCCCCTTGCCCGTGCCATGCGCCGCCCGACCCACCCAACCCGTCTGACTGGTCCGACAAGTCCGACTTGTCCGACTTGCCCTGTCTTTCAGGCCCGGCACAGGCATGGCCCATGCCGCGCCCGAAACACACTATGCACACTATCGCACATTCCGAGGCGTGTGTCTACCCTCCCCGCATTTTTTGAAATCGTCAAAGGTCGTTGCCGCTCAACATGTAGCAGCGCGCGTAGAGCCCGAAAGAACAGGGGCGGACACGCACCTCGGTGCCCACCTGGACTGCCTTGCCTTTTGCTGGCCGCTGAAGCCGCCCTGCGGCGGAGCCGCCCGCCAGGCGGCGGCGTCCAGCGTGCCGTCAATCACGGGCGCCGCCGGAGTCACGCCCAGCCGGTCGGTCGCCACCCGGCTCCGTGGCTGACCGGAACTGTTCCCCCTGTTTTTCGAGCAGGTATCCGCACCAGGTGACCTCCCAGCCGTTCAGCCGGCGCCAGGCTTCGGCCGGGCGCCGGCCGTCCAGCGCCGTTCCGATCTCCCGCAGGACCGCGTCCAGGGCGGTCCTCTGTCCGTCGTTGAGGGCCGCCGCCACCCGCACGTCGGCGAGCGACGCCGCCAGGGATTCCTTGCGCCGGCGCATGTGCTCGAGATAGGCCGGGAACAGGTCGCCGGTTCCCTGCGTCATCCAGCCTTTGATCTCCGCCGGGCCGTCCGCCGCGAACGACACGCCGTGGCAGCCGGGGATGACCAGCTCGACGGGCGCGCCGCAGGCCTCGCCCGTGAGCAGGTTGACCACGCGGCGCGCCGGCTCGACCGCCAGCGCGGCCCGGACCGGCCAGGGCGCCGGGTTCAGCGCGTAAAACAGCGCCTGCCCGTTCCGGCGCAGCGCCCGCACGGTCGCCCACACCAGCCCGCCAAAGGCCACAACGCCCAACGGCAGGCCAGTCCCCCAGGCAGCAGTGTTCCATATCTGATAGACATAGGCGGGCGTGCCGATGTACTGGCGGGTGTAGGGCAGGTCGGCGATCCCGCGGACCATGTTGCTCTCTTCCGCCACGCGCGTGACAAAGCTCGTCCAGTCCAAAACGGCATAGGGCTCGCCCAGCACAAAGACCGCCAGCGCCGACAGCCCGCCCACCAGCACGCCTTCCACTGCCCGCGCGCGAGCGGCCGACACGCTCATTCCGGACGGCCGCCCTCGAACGACCCACAGCATCCAGGCCATCACCAGGGTCAAGGCGAAGGGTGCCACGCTGACCTTAGTAGCCAGCGCCAGGCCAAAGCACACGCCCAGAGCGGCTCCGGCTCGCAGGCTTCCCAACCTGGCCACCCGAAGGGCGCAGATCATGGCAAGCGCCACGAAGAAGGTCAAAAGGGTATCGACGGTGTAGAAGTGGGAAAGCTGGATGAACCCGGCAGGGGCATCGCCTATGTGTATCCCA
>CAZUYI010000498.1:0-1728 GCA_964624095.1 uncultured Verrucomicrobiota bacterium
GGCTTCCAGGTGGTCCAGGTCATGAACCTCACCGACGTGGACGATAAAACCATCCGCGGCGCGCGAGCCGCCGGCGTGCCGCTCGGCGACTATACCCGGCCCTTCAAGGACGCCTTCTTCGAGGACCTGAAAACCCTCCATGTCGAGCCGGCGGAACACTATCCGGCGGCCACCGACCATGTTCCCGAGATGATCGCGCTTGTCCGAACCCTCCTGGAGCGCGGCGTGGCCTACCGCGCCGGCGACGGGTCCGTGTATTTCAGCATCGCCCGCTTCCCGAACTACGGCCGCCTGGCGCATCTTGACCGGGAGGGGCTCAAGCCCGGCGCGCGCATCGCCCAGGACGAATACCAGAAGGACAACGCGGCCGATTTCGCCCTGTGGAAAGCCTGGCAGCCGGACGACGGCGACGTCGCGTGGGAGTCGCCCTGGGGCCGGGGCCGGCCGGGTTGGCATATCGAGTGCTCCGCCATGAGCATGAAGTATCTCGGGCCCACCCTGGACCTGCACACCGGCGGCATTGACAACGTCTTCCCGCACCACGAGGACGAAATTGCCCAGAGCGAGTGCGCGACCGGCAGGCCGTTCGTCAAGTACTGGATGCACTGCGCGCACCTGGTCGTGGACGGCCGCAAGATGTCCAAGTCGCTCGGAAATTTCTTCACGCTGCGCGACCTGCTTGGACGCGGCGTGTCCGGCCGCGAACTCCGCTACGCCCTCCTGGCCGTCCATTACCGGCAGACGCTGAACTTCACCGACGACTCGCTCGCCGGCGCCCGCGCCGCGCTCGCCCGGCTCGACGAGTTCGCGGAGCGCCTCGACCTGGCCGCCGAATCCGAACGCCCGGCACCGGCCGGCACGCCAGGACCCGAGCCCGACTGGGTGGCGGCCGGCCGCGCCGCCTTCGACTGCGCCCTGGACAACGACCTGAACGTCTCCGAAGCCCTGGCAGCGCTCTTTGAACTGGCGCGGGAAGGCAACCGGCGCGCCGATGCCGGGCGCCTGGCCCCGGCGGACGCCCGCGCGGCGCGACGCGCCCTGGCCGCTATGGACCGCGTGCTCGGCGTGCAGCCCGGCGCCCGCGGCGACGGCGCGCCGCCCGACCTCGTGCGCCTGGCCGAGGCCCGCCTGGCCGCGCGCCGGTCCAAGGACTGGGCAGCCGCCGACCGCCTGCGCGCAGAGGCCGACTCCCGCGGCTGGATCATTCAGGACACCACCGCCGGGTTCGCCCTCAAGCGGAAGGGGGCGCCATGACGAGCCGGGGCCTGTTCATCACGATTGAAGGGCCCGACGGCGCGGGCAAGTCCACCCATGCCCGCCTGCTGGCCTCGCAGTTGCGGGCCGCCGGTCGAGACGTGCTGCTGACCCGGGATCCCGGCGGCACGGCGCTGGGCAGGACCCTCGGCCGGCTGCTCCGGAACAGCCGCCGCCTGAGCGCCGAGTCGGAACTGTTCCTCTTCCTGGCCAGCCGCGCCCAACTCGTGCACGAGGTCATCCAGCCGGCCCTGGCCCGCGGCGCCTGCGTCGTGTGCGACCGGTTCGCCGATTCCACCACGGCGTACCAGGGGTACGGGCGCCGGATGGATCGGCGCCGCCTGCTGGCCATGAACCGCATGGCCATGGCCGGGACGGTGCCGGACCTGACGCTGCTGCTGGATCTCGATGCCCGCGTCGGCCTGGCCCGGGCCCGGTCCCGCGGCCGATGCCTGGACCGCATCGAGCGCGAGA
>CAZUYI010000499.1:0-1723 GCA_964624095.1 uncultured Verrucomicrobiota bacterium
GACGTCATAGACCCCGCTGACCAGCCCGGCATACTCCCGGCCGGCGATGAGCAGGCCCGCGGAAACGCTGCGCAGCCCGTAGCCGCCGGGCTTCAAGCCGCGCACCCGGCGCAGCCAGGCGCGGACCGGCAGGTCGCGCAGCGGCGGGTGCGCGGCGCGGGCGCCCAGCCATATCCAGGGGCAGGCCGACGTACGGCCGCGGCGGCCCGCCGCCGGCCCGGCTTCTTCCAGGGGCAGCGTCGCGCCGGTGGCCAGCTTCACATAGCGCTGCAGTTCTTCCGCCGCAAAGGCGTGCGGCGCCTGATACCGGATCGCCGCTCGAGCCGTGCCGTTCGATACGATACGCATGATTCGCTCCTCGCGTAACGGGGCCTGCCGTATCCGTAGCCGCTTGACGCCCCCTGACATCATTCAACGCTCTACCCGGTCGCCCGACGCCGCCCGGGACACGGTCACCCGCCACGGAGCGCGCCCCGTGACCAGGACGTCCGTGCATCCGACCGGCCCGGCGACGCGTTCCGCCGCGGCCCCGCCGGGCGCGCCCAGGGTCAGTACGGAGGCGGCCGACCCGAATACCCGCAGGCGCGCCGACTCGACCGGCGTTCGGCCGGGCTCCTGCGAAAAGGCCAGCGCGGCAAGCCGCCCGTCCGCGTCCAGCTCGTAGTCCGCCCAGCCCATGCGCGACGGGTGGTCCAGCACCAGCCAGAACGAGCGGCAGGCCACGAAGCTGTTCACCGCCAGCCGCCCCTTCGGCGCGAGCGCCGGCAGCACCGGGTGCGCCTTGAGATGCGCCAGCGCCGGCTTCCACTCGATCGAGTCGTGGGCCAGGTCGTTGTACGTGAACACGATGTTCGTCTTGCCCAGCGATTCCGCCCGCGCCCGCATGGCATCCGGCAGCGGAACGATGTCGTTCGTGGCGTGCAGCACCAGCAGCGCGGTCAGCACGTTCTCCACCACGTGCAGGCCGCCCCGGCTCGCGTAGCCTTCCGGGTTGCTCTCCGGGGTGCCGCCAATCCACACCTCCATCTCGTCCCGCACGCGCCGCCGCGCGTCGCACTCGTACATCCGCGCGTAGTCGGACAGGCCCGCCCAGGAAACCGCCGCGCTGAAGAGGTCCGGGGCCTTGCCGGCCAGCGCGAGCGTGTTGCCCCCGCCCCCCGAGCCGCCCACCACGTACACGCCTCCTGACTCGTCGATCCGCTCCGGCCACGTCCGCCGCGCGACATCGAGCGCGTCCAGCCCGTCAATCAGCTCGAACCCGGAGGCGTCCGGCGCGCCGCCGGACTTTTTGCGCCCGCGCATGTCCACGTTGGCCAGGAAGAATTCGCCCAGCAGCGGCCCGATCTCGAGCGCCTTGCGCGAGGCCTCGGCCGTCATGTGCCAGCCGTGGAAAAACAGGCAGAGCGGCTTCGGCGCGGGCGGCAGGTGGAACTCGGCCGAGAGGATCAGGTTGGTGTCCAGCGAGCTGGGATACAGCCGCTTTTCCAGGACGCACGTTTCGGCGCCGCGGATCATCCCGAGGTGGCGGGCGGCCGCCTTTTCGCCGCGCGGGCCGGGATTGGTTTGCAGGAGCTGCGTAAAAACCTTCTTGGCCGCCGGATAATTCGTTTCCTGGTAGTAGGACGCCCCGATGACGATCCGCAACCGCTCCGCGTCGTCGCCGGCAACGCCCGGATCCGCGGGCGAAGCGATCTGCTCGAGGGCCAGGGCGCGCGCCCGAGCC
>CAZUYI010000500.1:0-1722 GCA_964624095.1 uncultured Verrucomicrobiota bacterium
CGACGCCTTTCTCGCCGGACTCTGCCTGGGCGCCGCGCCCCTGTTCCACGTCAGTGCCTGGTACATCGGCGTCCCGGCCGCGCTCGCGGTCCTGCTGGGCGTGGGGCTCGGTCGCCTTTCATTCGCCGCCTTTCTGCCGGCGGCCGGCGGCATGCTCCTGCTGTTCTACGCCCAGACGGTGCGCGTCACGGACGCCTATCGTATGCGGGCCCTGCTCGAACAGGGCTTTCGTGTCTGGCCGGTCCTCGCCGCGGGCATTCTGCTGGCGATCGCCCTCGGCTTGGCTATGCGCCGGCGCGCGCGCGGCCGCGCCGTCCCTGCCCCGCCCCGCCCCGCCTTTGCGGTCGCCCTCGCGGGCGCCAGCCTTGCGTTCTTCATCCATTCCTGGCTTACCCGCGACGCGGGCGGCAGCCTGCCGTGGCTGGGCAAGCCCATCGAGCACTTCGCATACCTCACCCATTGGCAGGCCGTGATCAACATGCTCTCCGTGCCGGTCACCGCGCTCGCGCTGGCGGGATGGTGCCTCTGGCTCACCGGCCCGGCCGAACGCCGGACGGGGCGGATTGTCCTCGCGCTGCTGCTCTTCCCGGCACTCCTCCTGGCGGGCACCATCCGCGACTTCATGATGACCCGCTACCTGATGACGGCGGTGGTGCCAATGACCGCACTGTGCCTGGCGGCGCTCGCCACCCTCTCCCTGCCCGCGCGGCCCGGCTGCCCACAAACCCGCTGGCTGGCGGTCGCGGCGGCGCTGCTGATCGGGCTCGGCGGACTCGCCGGCCGCACCCACCTGGTGACAACCGTGGAGCACCGCGGCCTGCTGGCATTCCTCTCCGGATTCGCACACCCCATCCAGCGGGACCGCGGCATGCTGCTGGGCGAGTATTCGCGGCTGACCGCGCCGCTCGAACACGGCTTCGGAATTCCGGCCCTGGGACTCGACGCTGAACGCCGCGACGATTACCGGCTGGCCGAAGCCGCATGGGCCGCCCTGATGACCGAGCCGGACGCGCCGCCCGCCTTCTTTGCGACGCCCTTCCAGACACCGCGCAGCGACCGGTTTGTCTTCGAGCCGATCCGCCACCAGACGTTCACGGAGCGCGTCCTGCAGCAACGCGGCGACGCGCTCCCTGACCGCGTCCTGTCGTGGGACCTGGGGTATTCCCTGTTCCGCATGCGGCTGAACACGGGGTCCGCCGCCCCGCCCCTCGCCGCGCCCGTCGAGCTGCCCATCGGGCCGGGCAACATGGGATTCCGGCGCTGGGCCGCGTGCCGCGCCGAGCATCCGGCACTCGAGACCCTCGCCCTGGCATCCGGCGACACGGTCCGGATTCCCCTTCCGGTCACGGTATCTGCCGCACCCGGTGAGGCGCTGGTCTTCGCGATGACGCCGCGAAGCGCCCCGGCCAAGCCGTCGCTGCGGTGCGCCCTGGCGGCGGCGCCCGGCGAGCTCGCCGCGCCGGACCTGACAGCCCTGAGCGGCGGCTGGACCTACGCCCGCGTCCGGCTGCCAGCCGGCGCCGCCGGGCATGACCTGACGGTCTCAGCCGGTTCCGCGCTGACGCTCGGCGCGGCCTTCCTGCGCCAGGCCGGGATCTGCCAGCCCCTGGCCATCCTCGGCCCGACCCCCTCCGTCTCCAGGGCGCCGTCCTGGCGGATGGCGCGCTGGACGCGCACGGCTTCCGAACTGCTGATGCCCGCGTCGCCCGGCGCAACGCTCTT
>CAZUYI010000501.1:0-1713 GCA_964624095.1 uncultured Verrucomicrobiota bacterium
TACGACGACGGCGGCCTCATCGAGTGGACCCAACTTAGCATCCTGCTGGCAGCCCTGCTCATGCTGATGGCTGCCGTCCGGCGGAGCCGTCCGGGGGAGCGCGGCCTTCCCCTCGCGCTCTCCTGCCTGATGGCTATCGCCACAACCCGCGAACTGGACACCGTGTTCGACCGGCTCCTCCCGCTTCCATGGGCCGAGTGGAAACTTCCCGCGGCGCTGCTGGCAGCCGGGCTGGCGGCAACCCTGTGGCGGACCCGCTCCCACCTGCTCCCTCAGATTCGATCGTTCTGCGAACAGCCCGCCTGCGCGCTTTTCTGGGCGGGGCTCTGCGCGGTAGCCTACGCGCAGATGACCGGCCACGAGCGCTACTGGCTGCCGTTGCTGCAGGACGTGTACGTGCGGGGCGTAAAGCGCATCAACGAGGAAACCATCGAAATCCTGGGCCACCTGTGTCTGTTCGCGGCCAGCGCTGAATACCTGGCGGGAATCCTGCGCGGCTCCGGCCCGTCCGCGGCGGAACCGCCCGGCCCTGCCGCCGAAGCGCCCATACCCGAGAGCCTGCCATGCGCCTAGTTGCGCAGTCCCGCGCTGCCGGCGCCCGCCGGCATGCACGGGGTCTGGATGCCCCTGAGCCGGTCACGCGGAGCACGTCACCCGCAATGGAGTCCGTGTGAAACAGTACGATGCCATTGCCTATGTCGGCGACGGCCGGCACACCCGCCAGGACCCGGAAGCACTCCTGCGGAGCATGGACGAAGCCGGCATCGACTGCGCGGCCATTGCGGCGGCGGACCGGTTCCTGGCCGTGTCCAACCGCGAGGGCAACGAACTGCTGCTCGCCGCCGCGCGCGCCCATCCGGGCCGCTTCGTGGCGCTGGCCTCGGCCAATCCGTGGTTCGAACGCGAGGCGGCCGACACCCTGCGCCGCGCGCTCGAGGCCGGCGCCCGCGGCGTCATCCTGCACCCGCTCTACCAGGGCGCGCGCCTCAGCGATCCGCTCTACCGGCCGCTGCTCGAAGTGGCCGCCGCCGCGCGGGCCGTCGTCTATGCGCCGACCGGACTGCCGATGATCGCCGAGCCGCTGCAGCTGGCGGACTGGGCGCGGCAGTTCCCGCGTCTGCCGTTCGTCATGGGGCATGCCGGCGCCAGCGATTACTACGCGGACGCCGTGCTGGCAGCCTCGTTCGCGGACAATATCTGGCTGGAAACCTCGCGCAACGGCGCGGCCAATTACCAGTTGTTCGCGCTTAAGGGACTGGCCCGCCGCATGGTGTTCGGCAGTGCGGCGCCGCAATACATCCCGGCCGTCGAGATGCGCATCCTCCGGGAATGCCTGAACGACCCGGCCCTGGAGCGCGAGATCTTCAGCCGGAACTTCGAACGCCTCTTCGGACTCGGGAGCGCACCGTGATCATCGAAACCCATTCGCACCTCGACGTCGGCCTGTGCCCCCCGGAGGCCGGGCGGACGCATTACGGCGCGGCCGTGGACGGCGTGGAGCGCTACCTGGAAACCTATCGCGCCTGCGGCGTGGACGCCTGCTGGACCTTCGGCGCCTTGGCCTGGAGCCGCCCGGAACTGGCCCACGAGGAAAACCGCAGGCTCGCGGAACTCGGCCGGCGCCACCCGGCGGTCCTGCATCCCTGGGGCAGCGTGAACCCCTTCTGGCCGGAACCCCAGTTGCGCTCGGAAATCCGGTTCCTGGCGGAGAGC
>CAZUYI010000502.1:0-1708 GCA_964624095.1 uncultured Verrucomicrobiota bacterium
GCGCCTGGGCGGAACTCGATATCGTGCCCATGCCGAAGGACATCCGGCTGACCGGCCAGGACCTGGCGCTGGACCCGGGCGCGGTCACGCTGGTCACGGGGCCCGCGCCGTGCCGGCAGTCGGTCATCGGCGCCGAGTGGATCAACCGGCGCCTGGCGGAGGCCGGCGACGCCGCGCCGCTGCCGGTCGCGCCGGGCCTCCCGGCCTCGGGTACGGCCGTCCTCGTCGGGACGCCGGCCGACAATCCACTCGTGGCCGACGCGGTCCGCGAAGGGCTCGTGGCCGTGGGAGAAGGCAATCCCGGCCCGCGCGGCTACGAGATCCGGCGTTCGGCGGACGGACGCCGCATCGTCCTGGCCGGGGCGGACCCCCTGGGCGCGCTCTATGCCTGCGTGACGTTCGGCGAGTTGGTCGAGCAGCGCGGCACGAGCCTCGTGTGGCGCGCTGCCGAGGTGCGCGATTGGCCCGATATCATCCATGTGACCATGGGCGGCGACTTCGTCGGGTCGGCGCAGGTCCCGGAACTCAAATCCCTGTTTGCCGCGCTCCGCCACCATCGGGATCCGCCGCCGGAACTGCGCGCGCGGTATCTCGAGGCCGTGCGCGCGCGGTACGACTGGATGCTGCGGCGCAAAATCACCTCGATGTCCTACCCGATCGGCCATCTTCAGGGCCTGCGCTGGACGCCCCAGCCGGGTGACGGCGGCTCGGTCATCCGCGAAGGCATCGAGTACGGCAGGGAGCGCGGCATCGGCGCACTGGTCTTTTCCGTCACGCCCTTCGTCGGACGCACGAACTTTTTCGGGCACCTTAAGGGCCAGGCGCTGCCGCCGGGCCGGTATCCCGACTGGATCCGCGCCTGGGGCCTGGACGACGCGCGCCGCGAGACGGCCGAGAACCTGGCTGTGGTCATGAACCATTTCGGCATCACGGACCTCGCCTTCCACGACACCGATGCCGGCGGCCTGGATAACCCGGCCCAGTGGAACGACCGGCCGGAAGCCGACCGCGCGCGCTGGGGCGACGATTACGAGGCGGCGACGGCCCATATTTTCCGCCAGTATTACGATGCTTTCCGGAAGCTCGCGCCCGACATCCGGCTGCACGCCACGCTGTATCCCTACGTGGTCGAAGTGCTCTGCGAGGACACCGGTGAATGGTACCTGCGGCAGCCGTATGCCGGCGGCGCGACCGGGCCGAACGTCCGCGAGCGCGCCCGCGCCTACCAGGCGCGCTACGAACGGTTCTGGCGGCGGATGCATGAATTGATGCCGCCCGACATGACCTTCTGCGCACGCGAAAGCTTCGCCGCCCCCACGGCCGCCTTCCGCACCATCACCCGCGGGCGCGCGGTCTTCACGTTTTTCGGGCTGCAGGCCAAAACGTTCCTGGCCGAGTCCTGCCGCTGGACCGGCATGTTCTATCGCGAGCACGACGATTTCATCTTCACCACCTTTGCCGATACCTTCGTGCCGCTCAACAGCCTGGCGGTGCGCGAGTACGCCTGGAATACGGCGACGCCCGGCGCCGCGCCGTTCCCCGAGCGCGCGCCGACCAGCGAACTCTATACGCTCGTGCTCCCGCGCCTGGTCCGCAACCTGTTCGGGCGCCGCGCCGCGCCGTACGTGCTGACCGCGGTGTCGGAGCCGCTGAAGCCGGCCGCGCTCGCCGCGCTGAAGGACGCCGCGGCGCTCGAGGCCCAGGCCGC
>CAZUYI010000503.1:0-1699 GCA_964624095.1 uncultured Verrucomicrobiota bacterium
GCCGGCCGCAGCGGCAACCGCGGGCGCTGCGCCTATCTCTGCCGGAGCGCCTTCACGATCGGCGGCGCACCCCGGTTCCTGTTTTCCATGAAGGACCTCGCCCTGCCGGATCACGTCGGCGCGCTGGCCCGCGCCGGGGTCGCTGCCCTCAAGATCGAGGGCCGCATGAAGTCCCCGCTCTACGTCGCGGCAGCCGTCAACTATTACCGGCGGCTGCTCGACGGCGCGGCGCCGGACGAGGTGGCCGCGCTGGCCGGCGACCTGCAAACCATTTTCAGCCGGCCCTGGACCGATCTCTATGCGCGCGGCCGCCGGGCCCGGTCGGTCGTGGACCCCGAACGCGTGGGCCACCGAGGCCGACCCGTCGGGCGGGTCGCCGGCTGCGTCCGTACGCCGGCGGGCGCCTGGCTCCTGCGCTTCGTGGCCGACCGCCCGCTCGAGGTGCATGACGGGCTGCAGGTTGAATTGCCCGGCGCGCCGACTCCGTGCGGATTCGCCGTCGAGCGGCTGCGCGTGCGCGCCGGCGGCGCGTTGAGCGGGCCCGTGTTCACGGCGCCCGCCGGCGCGCAGGTCGAAGTCGCGGTGCCGGCGCATATCCCCCGCATTCCGCGCGGGACGCTCCTGTATTGCGCCTCGTCCCAGGCGCTCAAGCGGCGCTACCGCGTCGAGCCGCCCGCGCCGGGCCGGTTCCGGACTCCCGTGCCCGTGGCGTTCGACATTTGCGTCCGCGAGGACGGGGTGCGGGCGGAAGCCGGGACGGTGGGCGCCGCGCGCATGGCGCGCGCCGTGGCGGAGGCGCCGGGCCCGTTCCCATCCAGCCGCCAAGCCGCGGCTCAGCGCGATGCCGTAACGCGCGCCTTCTCGCGCTTGGGCGCCACGCGGTTTGCCTTGGCCAGCCTGGCCCTGCGCAACGAGGAGGCCCGATTCGTGCCGGTCTCCGTCCTGAATGACGTGAGGCGCCGGCTGATCGCCCGGCTCGAAGACGCCTGGCAGCAGGCCGGCCGGGCGCGCGCCGATGCCGCGCGCGCCGCCCTGTCGGCCCTGTGCCCGCGCGACCCGGAAGCCGGGCCGGCGCCGGGCGCCGCCGTGTGGTGGAGCCTGAAAACAGACGATCCCGCCGCGCTGGACGCCTTCGAGCCCGGCGATTGGCGGGACGTGGACGAACTCGTCATCGAACTCAACGGCGGCGAGGATCGCGGCTGGTTGCTGGATCAGGGCCGGCGCCTGGCGCGCGCGGCGGGGCACGAGCGCATCCGGTGGGCGCTGCCTCTCATCCTGCGGCCCTGGGATCGGGCAGGCCTCGAGCCCCGTCTGCGCGCGCTGCTGGACGCCGGGTGGCGGCGCTGGCAGGTGTCCAATCCGGGCGCGTGGCGCCTGCTCCACGATCACGCGGGCGGCGCGGCGCTGAACGTGTCGGCGGACTGGCCGCTCTACGCGGTCAACGGCGCGGCCGCCGGCGAACTCCTGGCGCGGGGCATGACGCGCGTCACGCTGTCGCCGGAGGACGTCTCGGAGACGTGTGTGCTCGCGGAGCCCGGGTGCGGCGGCCACGGCGCGTGCCGGTCCGAAGGGCAGGTCCTGGGCCTGGGCGGCCGGGACGCCC
This sequence comes from uncultured Verrucomicrobiota bacterium, assembly GCA_964624095.1. Classification (GTDB taxonomy): domain Bacteria; phylum Verrucomicrobiota; class Kiritimatiellia; order JAAZAB01; family JAAZAB01; genus CAZEVX01. Next base: position 1,604 of record CAZUYI010000503.1, read on the forward strand.
TGCGGGTACTGCGGCGCGGGTGCCGCATGGTCGTTATCCGGGAGCGCCCGTTCTGCCTGGCAGCCCACCGCGCGGCCCTGGCCCGGGCGGGCGCCG
>CAZUYI010000504.1:0-1689 GCA_964624095.1 uncultured Verrucomicrobiota bacterium
ATCGGGCAGGGCATCGAGTTCGATTACTGCTGCGTGCACGCCTCCTTCGCCCTGCGCCAGGCGGGGTACGAAACGGTCCTCGTCAACAGCAATCCCGAGACCGTGAGCACGGACTACGACGTGAGCGACCGGCTCTATTTCGAGCCCTTGACCCTCGAAGACGTGCTGCCCGTGTACCGCGCCGAGCAGTGCACCGCGGCTATCGTGCAGCTCGGCGGCCAGACCCCGCTGAACCTGGCGCGGGCCCTCGAGCGCAACGGCGTCCGGATCATCGGCACGCAGCCGGCCCAGATCGAAATGGCCGAAGACCGCCGGCTGTTCCACGACCTGATCGTCCGGCTCGGCCTGAACCAGCCTGCCAGCGGCCTGGCCTCCACCCCGGACGAAGCGGATGCCATCGCCGGGCGGATCGGATACCCGGTCCTCGTGCGGCCGTCCTTCGTGCTGGGCGGGCGGGCCATGGCGATCGTGTATACCCCGGCCGCCCTGCGCCGCTACATGGCGGAGGCCGCCGAGGTGTCCGAGCACCGGCCGGTTCTGGTGGACGATTTCCTCGACCAGGCCGTGGAGGTGGACGTAGACAGCGTGTCCGACGGCGACACGACCGTGATCGGGGCCGTCATGGAGCACGTGGAACTGGCCGGAATCCACTCGGGCGACAGCGCCTGCACCATTCCGGCGCCCACCCTCTCCGCGGACGTGCTCCAGGAAATCCGGCGCTGCACCCGGGTGCTGGCCGAGGCGCTCGAGGTCCGGGGTCTGATGAACGTCCAGTACGCGGTGCAGCAGGGCCGGGTATACGTGCTGGAGGTGAATCCCCGGGCCTCGCGCACGGTCCCGTTCGTCAGCAAGGCGACGGGCGTCCCGCTGGCCAAGGTGGCCGCGCTGGTTATGGCGGGGCGCCGGCTCCGGGACCTGGGCTTTACGAAAGAGGTCACGCCGCGCCACTTCGCGGTCAAGGAATCGGTGTTCCCCTTCGCCCGGTTCCCGGGCATGGACGTGGCGCTCAGCCCGGAAATGAAGTCCACGGGGGAGGTCATGGGCCTCGACACCCAGCCCGGCACGGCCTTCCTCAAGAGCCAGATGGCGGCGGGCAACACCATTCCCCGCTCGGGCAACGTGTTCCTCAGCGTGCGCGACGAGGACAAGGAGGCCGTCGTGCCGCTGGCGCGCCGGCTCCAGGCGCTGGGCTACACGCTGTTCGCGACCGAGGGCACCAGCACCGTGCTGCGGGACCGCGGGTTGCCCAGCCAGGCGGTGTTCCGCATTTCCACCGGCCGGCCCAACGTCCTGGACATGATGCAAGAGCAGAACGTCGGCTGGATTGTCAACACGCCCTCGCGCGGCGAGGCGCCGCGGCTCGACGAGGTGCGGATGCGTACGGAGGCCGTGACCCGCGGCATTCCCATCACGACGACCGTCAACGGGCTCGAAGCAGCGCTCAACGGGCTCGAAGCCTGGACCGGCAACGGGCGCCTGGAAGTCTGCAGTCTGCAGGAATATCACCGGCATGCGCCGGTCCTCCGGCTTGCCTGAGCCGGCCGGCCCCGCGCCACGCCGCCCAACGCAAAGGACATCCTCCCATGGCCGATACGCCCGCCCACGCCATTACGCCCACCCGCGCCGACGATTATCCCGAGTGGTACCAACAGGTCATCCGGGCCGCCGACCTGGCCGAGATGTCCCCGG
>CAZUYI010000505.1:0-1683 GCA_964624095.1 uncultured Verrucomicrobiota bacterium
TCTGCGGCCCGGCGGCGGCGCGCAGCGCGTCGACCTGGGCCGCCGGCTCGGCCGGAGCCGTCGCGGGTGTTCTCGGCTTTCTCGAAGTCTGTATGGCCATGTGCGGAAATGCCTGATCTATCCGGTCCCGGGAGACGGGTCCGGCTCATAATATGCCGGGGAGGAAGATTTAGTCATACATCCGCCAGGCCTCGCCCGCCGAGTACTCCGCGTCGAGCGACGCGAGCCGGAAGAGGACCGCGTCCGAGACGACGCGCGTGCCCGTCGCGCCGGAGGCATCCAGCGTGACCGAGCCGCGGGCGGGATCCCGGCCGTAGCCGAACTCGAACCGGCCGAGCCTCACCCACCGGTCGGAGTTCGAGGCCGACTGGTCCGTCGCGATCTCGGCCGATCCCCCGGCATGCGCCACGCGGTACCTCGCGCCGCCGGCCGACGCCCAGCCGCTCCACGCCGCGTACACGTCGTACGGACCAGGCGTCGCGATCGGCGGGGTGAACCGCGCCCATGCCTCGGCGCCCGCCGGCACGGTCATCACCGACGCGAACGGGCTGACGCGCGGCGCCCTGCACTTGCGGTACGCCTCGGGCGTCCAGGCCCCGCCCTGCTCGTACCCGTTCGCCGCGTCCGTCATCCCGTAGAAGTCCATGCTTTCCACAACGTGTTCGCGGAACTCGGGAACCGGGCTGCCCGCCCCGTAGATCCGGATGTCGTCGACGAACGCGCCGTCGTCCACGATCGCGTCGGCGTCGGCCGAGACGACGAACCGGATCGTGAGCGCGGAGCAGTCCGCGAACGCGTCGAGCGGCACGACCTCCCGGCGCGGCGGGCTGCACGTGGCGCGGTATCTGCGCAGCGTCGTCCAGCTTGTGCCCTCACCGCAGCGCGCCTGCACCTCGGCGTGGTCGTGCTGGTCGTTGCGCGACGGGAAGGCGCGCTGCAGGTAAAACGACAGGCGCGGCCGCGCCACGCCCCGCAGGTCGAACGGCACGCCGGCAAGCGTGGCGAACGCCGCCGGGGCATAGGCGCCGCCCGGGCTGTCCTGCCAGCACGTCACGCCCGAGTGCGTTGGGCCGGGGGCCAGCGCGAAGCCGTCCGCCGTCCACGCCGGCGACGTCGTGTCGCACGCATCGTAGAAGACCGGCGTCAGCGCCGGCAGCGAGAACGCCGCCGCGGGCGACAGTGGGCCCGCGTTGCCCGCCGCGTCCACGGCCCGCAAGGCGCAGTAGTAGGTCCGGTTCTCCTCCAGATCGTTGAACAGGAGGCGCTGCCAGGATCCCGGCGGTCCGGGGCGCGCGTACGGCCGCGCCAGGGGAAGCAGGTCGAACGCCCCCGGCGCGATGGGCTGTTCCGAGATGCGCACGTCGAGGAACGCGGCCTGTCCCGCCTGCCCGTCGCCGCCAGCGTTGACGAACCTCAGCACCACGCCGTTGTACGCGGTCTGCACCGGGGCCAGCCCCGCGACCGCGCCGGGCGGGGACGCGTCGGAGACCGCAACCGCGCCGGCCGCGTCCAGGCGGCCCGACGACTCGCTGCGCCCGGCCAGGCCCGGGACCTTCTCCGCGGTTCCCATCAGCCGCCGCCTCAGCCGCGCCGGCGCAATGCCGGGCTCCAGGCCCGCCGCAAGGCACGCCACGCCGGCCGCCAGCGGCGCGGCGAACGACGTGCCCGACACCGCCCCGTAGG
>CAZUYI010000506.1:0-396 GCA_964624095.1 uncultured Verrucomicrobiota bacterium
CAGGTCGGGCGTGAAACTGATCCGGCGGAAGGTCAGCCCGAGCGACTGGGCTAGGGTCTTGACGAGCGTGGTCTTGGCCAGGCCCGGCACGCCCTCCAGCAGGACGTGGCCGCCGGTCAACAGCGCAATGAGCATCCGGTCGAGGAGCCGCTCCTGGCCGACCAGGATCTTCATGACCTCCTGGCGCAGCCGGTCCAGCGCCTGGGTTTGATCGTGGATCAGGCGCGTGGTCTGCGTGATCTGATCGTGGTCCATGGCGTGTCTCCCTCGGGAACCGCCCGGCACGGGCCCGCACGGCCCGCGGCCGGCCATCTCAGTCAGCGGCGGCCGGAGCGGCGGTGGCCGGCGCGGCGGGCGTCTCGGTGGCTGGCGCAGTGGGCGCCTTAGCCGGCGTTT
>CAZUYI010000506.1:421-1673 GCA_964624095.1 uncultured Verrucomicrobiota bacterium
AGCCGGAGCGGCGGCCGGAGCGGGACCGGCCGCGGCCGGTTCAGGTTCCTTCTTGGGCTCGGGTTCTTTCTTGGGCTCGGGCTTTTTGATCAGGGCGCTGCGTTCGGTCCGCAGCGGCTCGATGCGGTAGTCTTTCAGAATGTAGGTCCAGGGCGACAGCCGGGCGTGCAGGGCGGCGGCATCGGACGCCGCCTTCTGGCGGGCCTCCGCCTTGGACACCGCCTGCGTCGCGGCGCCGGCCGCGGCGGCCTGGTCCGCGGCGTTGGTGGCCGCGGGCTCGGGCTCGGGCGGAGGCGTATAGGAGACGGCCGCCCGCACATACCGGTCCGGCGAGTTCGAGGACACGGGGCCGCCGACCGACAGCGTATAGCGCGTGCCATCGCGGGTCCAGGCCTCGAACACCAACGGATCGGCCAGTCCGGTCTGTTCCGGAAAGAGCGACGGGTCGGCCACGTCGTCAAAGCGCAGGTAGCTCAGGGCGCCGCTCACGCTGCCCGCTTTCTCGGAGTTCAGCGTTCCCTCGGCTTCGGTTAAGCCTTCGAGCGTAAACGCGGACTCCGGTTTCTCGCGGACCAGGCGCACGGGCGCGCGGTTGGAGCCGGTGATCGAGAGGCCCATCAGCTCCGAGGCGTTCACGCTGAGGAACGTGTCGTCCAGCCAGTTCCGGGCGGGCTCGGACAGGCGTTCCAGCGTTGTGCCGACCAGCAGGACGCGCCCGTTGTCGGTCTGCACATACTGGCCGTCCGGGTACGCGCCCATGGCGAACGGACTGTCGGCGCCCGGGGGCGGGGCGCGCAGGAACGGCTTGCCGACCAGCAGACTGGCCAGCAGCCCGTCGCGTTCGTCGCGCAGCTCGATGCGCGTGCCGCCGGCGCCCTCCGTCGCGCCGGACACGGGGTCCACCAGGTTCAACGCAGCCCGCTGGGCGGCATCCGCCTCGACGACCTGGCCGACGGTCAGGTTGGCGAGTTGGCGGAGCGTATCGGCGATCCGGTCGAACTTGGCGGGATAGTTATGGCGGTCGGGCACGGCCCAGGTGCCGTTGACCTTTGCCAGGGTCGTGGTGGACGAGGACGAGATCAGGACCATCCTGTGTACCAGGTTCACGGGCAGGCCGGGCAACACGGAAGCGCCGAGGCGGGTGGCGTCGGCGCCGGGCGGCGTCCGCCGGGTCCACCAGGCCAGACCGCCGAGCACAGCCGCCGCGAGCACGAGGAACACGAGTGTTTTGGGTTTCATGGCATTTGGGATG
>CAZUYI010000507.1:0-1661 GCA_964624095.1 uncultured Verrucomicrobiota bacterium
GCGCGGAAGGATTCGTCCCGCACGCACGGGATGGCGGCGCGGGAAAAATACAGCGCGCGCCCTTCCGAATCCATGACCACCTTGCAGATGGATCGCTGCCCGGCCTGGTCCGCCTCGAGCGGCGCCGCGGCCGTGGCCATGTCCCAGCGGGCGTCGCCGAGCAGGGCGTCCGCCAGCCGGTCAATCAAGCCGGGGTCAATCAACGGCTCGTCGCCCTGGATGTTGACGACCACCTCCGCCGGCTCGCCGCGGACGGCTTCCGCCACGCGATCCGTGCCGCTGGGATGATCGGGGCGCGTCATGACTGCCCGGATCCCGAGTGCCCGGGCCGCGTCGGCGATGCGGGGGTCGTCGGTCGCCACCCACAGCGCATCGAGCCGACGGGCCTGGCGAGCCTGTCCGATCACCCAGTGAAGCAGGGGCTTGCCGCCAATCCGAGCCAGACTCTTGCCGGGGAACCGGGTGGATGCCCAGCGGGCCGGTATAACCCCCACCACTCGCATGCCGTGTTCCTTTCCTGAAACCCGGGCACAGCATAGCGGGAGCCCCGCGGCCTGTCGAGCGGGAAAACCTGCCGCCGCGCCCGGCTCAGCCGCCGCGCCCGGCAGGGCGGGGGGGATGGGGCAAACGGACGGAGTCGCGGTAGGCGAGCAGTTCGTCGGCGCTGCAAGTGGCCGTGCCCAGCTTGCCGACCACTACGCCGGCGGCGCAATTGGCCAGGTCGGCCGCCTGGACGCAGTCCGCTCCCGAGGCCAGGGCCAGCAGCAGGGTGGCAATGACCGTGTCCCCCGCACCGCTGACGTCGAACACTTCGCGGGCCACGGCGGGCACGTGCCGGGGCGCCTGACCCGGGCGGGCGAGCAGCATGCCCTGGGCGCCGAGCGTGATGACCAGCAGGGCGGGCTGCCAGGTGCGCAGGAGCACGTCGGCCGCCTGCCGCAGCGCGGCATCCTGCAGGGGATCGGCGCCGGGCTCGGTTTCCGGGAGGCGCGCCAGGGCGAACGCTTCCTTGCGGTTCGGGGTCGCCAGGGTCACCCCCCGGATGGCAAGCGCCTCGTTGACCTTCGGGTCCAGCGCCACCGGCACGCGCCGGCGTCGGGCTTCGTCCAGGACGGCGTCCACGACCGCCTGGCCGACGGCGCCCTTGGCGTAATCGGCGATGATGACGCCGTCGGCCCGCCGCATGGCCGCCGCGAGCCCGCGGCAGAAGCGGAGCCGACACGGGGCCGTGAGGCGGAGTGGACCGTCCCAGTCCACCCGTACGACCTGCTGTCGGTCGGCCAGGATGCGCGTCTTGACCGTCGTGCGGGCGCCGGCCAGGCGGGCGACGCCGCGCGTATCCACGCCGTTGCGCCGGAGCAGCGCGAGCAACTCGGCGCCGGACGCATCCCGTCCGACAATCCCGTGCAACAGGGCGCGGGCGCCCAGCGCCCGCAGGTTGCGGGCCACGTTGGCCGCGCCGCCGGGCATATTTCGCTCGGAACGCACCTGGACCACCGGGACCGGGGCTTCCGGCGAAATGCGGGTTACGGTGCCGACCACGTACCGGTCTAGCATGAGATCGCCCACCACGAGAATGCGGCGGCGGGCGAACCGGCGCACCACGCGGCGCGCCTGGAACGAAGCGTTCGTCATGGCGTGTGCTCCCTCGATGGAGGCGG
>CAZUYI010000508.1:0-350 GCA_964624095.1 uncultured Verrucomicrobiota bacterium
AGGCGGCGGTACACCTGCTCGTTGAGCAACGCGCTGCGGATTTGGCGGTCAGCCACGGCCTCGGGTCTCCCGGCAGGGCGGAGGACGCTCCGGCCCGCGACTCCTGTATACTGTATACAAGACCATCCGGCAACAACAAACCACGCGGCGCCCCACGCGGCCCTCAGACGCCGGGCCGCACGCGTCCGCGCGCTCTGGAATCCTGCTCGGGCGTGCCGGCCGGGATCCGGGTGACGGACTCCGCGCGGCCGGCGGCGCGCGGACCCCTACGTGCGCCGGGCCAGGACGGCGGTTTCGTACGCCTTGACGTCGTCCAGCCGCTCCTTGGGCCACTCCCACTTCCAGCCGAA
>CAZUYI010000508.1:367-986 GCA_964624095.1 uncultured Verrucomicrobiota bacterium
CGCGCCGGCAGAACTCGTCCCAGACAGCGCCCCGCGGCAGGGTTTTGCAGCTCTCCATGAGGACCAGCCGGGCGGTATAATCGCCGGCGCGCTCCAGGCGACGCAGCCTGTCGGAGGGCTCGAGAAGGGCCGCCAGGAGCGCCTTGCCCATGGCGCGCGCGCCGACAACCCAGGCGGCCACCCGGTTGATGCTGGCGTCAAAATAGTCCAGCCCGATCCGTACGCGGCCCAGGCAGTTCCCTCGCACCAGCTCTTCCGCCAGCGCCTGCAGGTCGTCGGTCAGCGTGACCACGTGGTCGCTGTCCCAGCGTACGCCGCGGCTGACATGCAGAAAGACACCCGGCAGGCGCGGCAGGACCGCCGACAGCTTGTCGGCCACGGATTCGGTGGGATGGAAATGGCCGGTATCGAGGGTCAACCAGGTGCGGCGGGCGACGGCATAGGCCAGGTAAAAGTCGTGGGAGCCGACCACGAAGGATTCCGAGCCGAGTCCGAACAGCTTGCCTTCCAGGGAGTCGCACGCGTGCGCCGGATCGAGCGGTTGCCGTAAAATGGCGTCGAGCGCCTGGGTCAGCCGGTCGCGCGGGGCTTGGCGGTCGGCCGGGGAGTCCTTGGAGCC
>CAZUYI010000508.1:996-1661 GCA_964624095.1 uncultured Verrucomicrobiota bacterium
GGGCGTTCCAAGCCGGCGCCCCATGGCGGCGCCGATCCGGCGGCAGGCCTGGGCATGCTCGATCCAGAAACGGCGGATGGCGGGGTCCGGGTGGGAGAGGGTGCCTGCGGGGCCGGCCTTGGGGTGCGAGAAGAAGGTGCCGTTGAAATCCAGGCCCAGCCGCCGGGCGGAGGCCCACTCGATCCAGCCGGAAAAATGGCGCGGTTCAAGGGCATTGCGATCCGCGGGCCGGCCGCGCGGCTCGGCATACATGGCATGCAGGTTGACGCGGCGCCGGCCGGGGATCAGCGCCAGCGCCCGGTCCAGGTCGGCGCGCAGTTCGCCGGCGGTCCGCGCCCGGCCGGGATAATGGCCGGTCGGCTGAAGGCCGCCCAGGTCGCCGCCCGGGGACTCGAAGCCGGCGACGTCATCGCCTTGCCAGCAGTGAATCGAGATCGGAATGCGGGCCAGGCGGCGCAGGGTGCGTTCGGTATCCACGCCCAGGGCGGCGTAGCGTTCCCGGGCCAGGGGATAGGCGTCCTGAGGGGCGGCCTTCATGCGGGGTCGTGGGCGTATAGACGATGCCCGGCTCGCGAGCCGAACACGGCGCCGGGCGCCTGACCCTGCCGGGTTACCTTGACGGATGGAGCTCAATGCCTGGTCCGTGTCCCGGATTCCTGGAGCGC
>CAZUYI010000509.1:0-1652 GCA_964624095.1 uncultured Verrucomicrobiota bacterium
CGTATTTCGGGCGCGCCGGCGGCGCCGCGGCGGCGCTGGACCAATCCATTGGCGAGCTGATGCGCCGGCCGCTCGTGCACGGGTTCCTGATGGGCGATGTCCTGGGCATCCAGACCTTCGGCGACCACGTCAAGGGTCTGGCCGCGGATTACCAGCCAGACCTCGACCCGGCAGCGCGGCGGCAGATGGCGGAATGGAAGGCGCGGGCGCGGGCCTGCGTGGGCGAGGCCCGCCGGCTGGCGCGGGCGGAACGGCCGCTGATCCGTCGGCGCGTCGCGCGCCTGGCGCTGTGCCTGGACAACCTGGAAGCCCGGCTGGACGTCGCCTATCAGAACGTGATCGTGGCCTGGCACGCGTCGCGCGTGGCGGAGGCGCGGGACCCCGCCGCCCGGCGGGCATGCCTGCGTTCCTTGCGGGCGGCCATCCGGGAAGCCGGGGTCCTCCACCGGGCATTCGACCGGAGCCGGGCCCGCTGGCGGGCCCTGCGCCCGCCGGCGCCCGGCGCCGACCGGCTGGCCGAGCCGGCAAGATGGTCCCGGCGTCTCATGGAACGCTATCGCCAGGTCTTGAAGGAGCTACACGAACAGCGGCAGCTCCCGTCAGCCGGGAGTGAGAAAGCGGGGCAGCCATGCGGGAAAACCTGATGAAACCACACGGACGGGCCGTCCGGCCCCTCATTCCCGCATCGGCGGCAGCCGCCTTCGCGGGCGTCCTGTTCCTGGCGCCCACGCGGCCGGCACCCGCCACGGAGGCGCCCGCCCTCATTCCCGCGCCCGTGCACCTGCAGCTCGGCGAGGGCGCCTTCGAGTTTACTGCGCAGACACGGATCGTCTACGATCCGGTGCTGGAAGGAGGGCGGGAGCTGGCGGAGTATGCGCGGGCGGAGCTGTCGCGGAGCACGGGGCTCCCTCTCGACGCGCGCCCCATGGAATCCGCCGCGGCGCAGGACAACGCCTTGGTCTTTTCCGCGTCCGGCACGACGAATGAAGCGGGCCGGGAAGGCTACACGCTGGAGGTCACGCCTCGCGCCGTCCGCATCACCGCCGCCGCGTCGCCCGGGGCCTTCTACGGGTTCCAGACGCTGCGCCAGCTCCTGCCGGCCGAGAGTTACGGCACGAACCGCGCGGAGGGTGTCGCGTGGCGGGCGCCGGCCGTCACGGTATCCGATAAGCCCCGCTTTGCCTGGCGCGGATACATGCTGGACGTGGCCCGGAGCTACTTCGACACGGACGAAGTGAAGCGGCTGATTGACGCGCTGGCCATGCACAAGTTCAACATCCTGCACCTGCACCTCACGGATTTGGACGCCTGGCGGCTGGAGATCGAGAAGTATCCGCTCCTGACGTCGCCCGAAACGACGCGCGCGCATTACCAGGGACCGCATCGCACGTATTTCACCAAGGCGGACATCCGCGACCTCGTGGACTACGCCCGGGCGCGGCACATCACCGTGGTCCCGGAAATCGACATGCCGGGCCATTCGCGCGCCGCGGTCGCCGCCTACCCGGAATTCGGCGAAAGCGGCACCCTCAATCCCGGCTATCCGGGCACCTACGCCTTCCTCAAGGACATCCTGGCGGAAGTCATCGCGCTGTTCCCCTCGCCGTACGTGCACATGGGTGCGGACGAGGCGCGCCTGCCGGCCTCGCTGC
>CAZUYI010000510.1:0-1635 GCA_964624095.1 uncultured Verrucomicrobiota bacterium
GCAGGGCGCCTGCCGGCGCGCCTGGATGACCGGCTCCACGGCCCGGGACATTGTGCAGGCCAGCGAGGCGCAGGGCCTGGTGGTGGCCCTGGGGGCGGCCGGCACGGTGATCGTGCCGTGGGACCAGGTGACTCCTCCCGCCCTCATCCGGATCGCCGCCCGCTGCCTCGAGCAGCCGTCGTTGACGGATGCGGACCGGGCGGACTCGCTGCTGGCCATGGCCCTGCTGGCCTACGAGACGCGCGACTTCAAGACGGCCGAAACCTATACGGCCGCCGCCTGCGCGCTCGACGCGCAACTGGTCGAGCGCGCGGCGCGGCTCATGCCCGGCTTCACCGAGGCGCCCGCTCCATGAATGAGCTCGAAGAAGGATCCCGGCTGGCGCTCGATTTTTCCAAGGTGGCCAAGGTGGCAGCAGCCTGTCCGGGCGTGATCCCGGTGGCCGTCCAGGACGCCGACAGCGGCGAGGTGCTGCTGGTCGCCTACACGAACGAACCCGCGTTCCGCGAGGCGCTCCGCGCGCGGCGCCTGATCCTCTGGAGCACGTCCCGGAACGAGCTGTGGGACAAGGGGCGGACGTCGGGCGAAACCTTCGACCTGGTGGAAGCCCGCGTGAATTGCGAGCAGAACGCCCTGCTGTACCGTGTCCGGCCGAGGCGGGGTGGCATCTGCCACACCCGCAACCGGACCGGCCGCCCGCGCCAGTGTTTCTACCGCCGGATTTGCGCGGAGACGCTGGCCCTCGAAAACACGGATCCGTAGACGGCCCGGCCCGCGGCCTACGGCTCGAGCCGGCCCATCAGACGCGGGAACGGGATGGTTTCCCGCACGTGCCTGAGGCCGCAGATCCAGGCCAAGGTCCGCTCGACGCCCAGGCCGAAGCCGCCGTGCGGCACCGATCCGTAGCGCCGCAGGTCAAGGTACCAGCCATAGGCCGCCGGATCCAGCCCCTCCTCGCGCATCCGGGCCAGCAGGCTGTCCAGGTCCTCCTCGCGCTGGCTGCCGCCCACGATTTCGCCGTAGCCTTCCGGGGCCAGCATGTCCACGTTGAGCACGACCCGCGGGTCGGCGGGCGAGGTCTTCATGTAAAAGGCCTTTACGCCGCGCGGGTACTCGCGGATCAGCACCGGGCGGTCGAATTGCCGCGATAAAATGGTCTCGTCGCTGCCGCCCAGGTCGCGGCCCCAGGCGGCGTTCCGGGCCAGGGCGATGTGTTCCGGGCGCGACGCCAGGTCCTGCTCGAGGTCCCGCAGGGACTCGCGTAGGGCCGATATCTCGTCGTCCAGGGCCGCCTGGCGCCACGCCTTGCCGGCCGAGGCCCGGCGGGTTTCCAGGTCCTTCAGCGCCGCCCGGTCCTGCTCCAGGCGCCGGCGGTCCTGCTCGAACTCGTGCTCCAGGCATTCGAGGGTGGCGGGCGCCCGCAGCCGCTCGATCGCCTCGGCATAAGTGATCCGCGGAAACGGAGGCGCCACGGCGCGCAGCGGCGCGAGGTCGCGGCCCAGGAATTCCAGGTCCGCCGCGTGGCGCTCGAGCACGCGCCGCACCGCGTCGCAGATCAGGTCCTCGGCCAGTTGCATGACTGCCTCCAGGTCGGCAAAGGCCACTTCCGGCTCCACCATCCAGAACTCGCTCAGG
>CAZUYI010000511.1:0-368 GCA_964624095.1 uncultured Verrucomicrobiota bacterium
CCTTGGCCATGCGGATGTGCACGTTGTCCATGTCGCGCAGCCACACGGCGCAGCACAGCGCGCGCCCGCAGGGCGCCAGGCCGCCGCGGATGGCGGCGGCGTCGCGCGGCCCGATCTGCCGCATGTCCACCCGCGCGCGCGTCTCGGCGGCCAGGTCCTGGATGAGCTGGCGGAAATCCACGCGCTTCTCGGAGGTGAACGCCACGGTCAGCCGCGAGCGGTCCAGCGCATAGTGCACGCGCACCAGGCGCATCTCGAGACGCAGCGCGCCGATCCGCTCGAGGCACAGGCGCCAGGCGGTCTTCGAAAAGAGAACATTCTCTCCCGCCAGGGTCTGGTCCTGCATCGTGGCCCGCCGCAACACGCGG
>CAZUYI010000511.1:378-1620 GCA_964624095.1 uncultured Verrucomicrobiota bacterium
CGTCCGGCGGCTGCTCGGCCTCGCCGCGCACCGCGGCCACGCGGCCGTACTCGGGCACGCGGTCGGCTTCGACCACGCACGCATCGCCCGGCCCGATGGCCAGGTCCGCGCCGGCCGCGCAGAGCCACGGATGCGTGTCGCCGCAGTCAATGTCGAGGAGCCGATACATGGTTCCCTGCCTCCCGGACGCCGCGCGCCATCAGCCGGATTCCGCACCGAGCTGGATCAGGCCTCGCTCCAGCACGACGGCGAGCGGCATGTTCTGCTCGATGTGACGGCGCATGGCGTCCACGGCCCGGACGTTAGCCAACGCGCGCCGATACGTCAAGGACTCGGCCTGGCGCCGGAGCGCGTCTTCCTGTTCGGCAAACAGCAGGTCGGCGGGATCGCCACCCGCGCCGGACACGAGGAACAGCACGTCCCGTTGCCAGAAGAGCAGCCAGCGGAGCAGGTCCGCGATCAACTCCTTGTAGCGGGCCTCGATCCGGGCATCGCGGACCTCGCGGCTCACGTCTTCCTCCGCCGGCTCCTCACCGGCAGGCTGAGCGCCGGAGGCGACATCCGCCTCGATTGCCTCGCGGCCCCGCTTGAGAAACGCGGCCAGGATCCGCGCGCGCTGGATGGCGGCGGCCAGCGTGCGGCCCTCGACGGCGGTCATGGCTTCGACCACCGCCGCGCGCAGGGCGCCGTCGTCGGCCGCCCGCGCGGCGGGCAGCACGATGCGCTGGCAGCGCGACACGATGGTCGGCAGGAGGACTTCCGGCTGGCCCGTCACCAGGAGCATCAGGGTGCGGGGCGGGGGCTCCTCGAGGGTCTTGAGCAGGCGGTTGGCGGCCTGCGGGTTGAGCCGGTCGGCATACAGGAAGACCACCGCCTTCCAGCCGCCCTCGAAGGCCGTGTGGGCCACCTGCGCCTGGACCGCCTTGATATCCTCGAGGAGGATCCCGCGCGACTTCTTTTGCGGCTCGACCCAGGCAACATCCGGATGCGCGCGGGCGGCCGTGCGCCGACAGCCCGGGCAGGCGCCGCAGGGACGCGTCCCGGCCCCGTCACAAAACAACAGGGCCACCAGGCGGGCGGCGAGGGCCCCGCCGGCGCGATCGGGTTCAACACCAGTCTGCGTCCGGTTGACCAGGACCAGGCGGGAGAGCTCACGCGTCGGGTGGAGCAATTGATGGGACGGATGGGCGAACTGAAAAAGGGAAACGGCGAGGACGTTCCCGAAATGAATATGTTCTCCGA
>CAZUYI010000512.1:0-1603 GCA_964624095.1 uncultured Verrucomicrobiota bacterium
TGGTCGCCCTCGTAGGTCTTGAATTCCACGCCAACCCGCGGATCGGCGATCATGGCCGCCGCCATGGCATTCAACGTGGCGTCGCCGAGGTCCGGAGGCGTGCGGCCGGCCCCCAGGCGCTCGATGAACCGCACGAACTCAAACGGGCGTACGACCAGGTGTTCGGGTTGTTTCGGTTCGGGCATGGCGACGAGGCTCCTATCCGTGTGGCGGCCTTACGGTTCGATTCCGGGCGCGACTCCAGCTTGCAGCGCAGGACGCTCGAGAGCCAGGCCGGATTGAGGCATAATGCCCCGGGCCAGCTCGCGATCCGCGAGCGTGCGGGTTCCTTCCGCCAGGCGGATGCGTCCGCCCGTCTCTCCGACCTTGTTGAACTGGACGATCAACGCCCGCCCGCCTGCGTTCCATGCGAGCTCGACATGCCCGGACGTCTCGCGGAGCCGGCTCTCGACCATCGTGTCCTCGCTCTGATCGCCCACCTGGATCAGGTGCAGGAAAACATCCGTTTCCCGCGCGGCCCCGGGTTTCACCTCCACCCGCCAGCGCCCCACGTTTTCCGGCACGTCGGCGGCATTGGTCATGCCCATATTCCGCAGGTACGGCGAGTTTTCCGGAATGGGCCAGTTCCGGCCGTCGGCCCAGAATTCCCGACCCGGCCCGCCGACGGGCTCGAGCACGGCGTCCGCCGGCAAGAGTGTCCGGCAGAAGAGCCGGCCTTGTTCCTGGTCGGCCCGGAACGCCTTCCCCGCGATCCGCGGCTCGTTGGCCGTGTGGAGCAGCCAAGTTTTCGGGTACTCCGCCTGCTTCGAGTCCACGCGGTCGAAGACCACGAAGTGATTCGGCGGCAGGTACAGGAACTGGCGTGTCATCCGCGCGCACTTGTTGGAATGGTAGGTCGCGGTGGCATCGGTGGCGGCGTAGGCGAACAGCGGCCCGGTCTCGAAGGCCAGCAAGGCGCCGGCAGACGGCACGTCGCGCTGACCGCCGCTGTTGGACCGGTAGGGGTCGCCCTCCCAGTAGAACACCTCTCCCGGCATGCGGATGAGCACCGTGTTGTGGGCTATGCTCTGCCGGTTGTATTCGCCGCCCATGGCGCGCGTACCGCTGTCGAGGGCCAGGTAGCCCTTTTTGAATATCGAGAAATGGCCGGCGTCGAAATGCTCGGCCAGGACCTCGCCCCCGCCGCAGGAGAAGAGCGCATAGGTCGAGTCGGCGGCGTCAAACCCCGAGGACATCATCACCAGCCCGTTGGCCGGATAGTGGCGCGCCAGCGGCAAGCCGGCCGGCAGCGCGGGCGCCGGCGCCGCGCCCAGGTCCATGACGTAGGGGTCGATCGGGTAGTGGCCCGAGCCCACGGCGCCGACGGCTTCCATGCGTTCCCGGAGCCAGGCGGCGATGGCCGCCTCCTCCGGCTGGCATCCCGAAAAAAAGTGCATGAACTGGCCCAGGTTGTCGTAGAGCAAGCCGGAATACTGCCACCCGCCGCGATGCCGCCAGGACTTGGCATACCCGAAGTCCCGGTAGCTGTCTTTCTTGAACCCCAGCATATGCCTCAGGACGCAGCTGGGCGCGATGCCGCTGGCGAAGGCCCACGCGTCCGGGA
>CAZUYI010000513.1:0-1601 GCA_964624095.1 uncultured Verrucomicrobiota bacterium
ACCGGCATCTGCGCGCGGATCGGCTCCAGCCGTACCGCGTGTTGATTCTGCCGAATGCCGCCTGCCTGTCCGCCCGGCAGGCGGACGTCATCCGCGCGTATGTGCGCGACGGCGGCGGGCTGGTGGCGACGTACGCGACCTCGCTGTTCGACGAGCAAGGCCGACGCCAGCCCGACTTCCAGCTCTCGGACGTGCTGGGCGCGTCCTATACGGGCGGCCTGGAGCAGGACTATGTGATCCGCCACACCCCGCCGGCGGGATTCCACTCCTTGACGATGTCGGTGTCCGAGCCGCATCCGTTTTTCCGGGGCTGGCTGGAGCCCGGGGAAACCATCAAATGCATGGCGCCTGGCCTGTGGACCGAGACCGTGAGTTCCGCCTCGACGCTGGCGCGGCTGGCGCCGGACCGCGGCGGCGCGGACCCGCTGTTCGCGGTCCATGTCGGCTCGGACGAGCCGGCCGCCCGCCCGCGTCCGGCCGTGGTGCTCCATCGCTATGGCCGCGGCCGCGTGGTGTATCTTCCGGTCAAGCTGGGCGGCGCCTGCCACGTGTATGGCCATCCGTACTTCCATCGGCTGCTGGTGCGGGCCGTGCGCTGGGCGGGCGGTCGGTCGCCGATCGAGGTACAGGCGCCGGCGTGCGTCGAGGTTACGGCGTTCCGCCAGGAAAGTCAGCGGCGGTTCGTAGTCCATCTGCTCAATTATCAGGGGCGTCCGTTCCGCGGCGTGCCCCATCCGCCTCCGCGTAAGACGGCCTACCTGCTCACGGACCACCTGTTGCCGGTTCACGACCTGCGCGTGCGCCTGGCCCTGCCGCGCGGCCGGATCGTCAGGCGCGTGTACTGGGCGCCGGACCGAACGCGCCTGGCCTGGGCCAAGGCGGGCGCGCACGCGATTACGGTGCGCGTGCCCAGGCTCGACATCCATGGTATGGTGGTCGTGGAATGCGCCTGAAAGCGCAAAGCGCCGGAATGCCCTCTCCATCGGCCGGCCGACGCCGCGTGTGTCGGAACAGGCGCCATGTTTGCCCGCCCATGAACAGGAAGCGGATCGCGTCGGGCATCGTCGGGTGGGCGGCGGCGGGAGCCGTGCTGGCGGCTCTGGCCGCGGCGGCCGAGCCGCCGAACGGTCGGGAGCTCGTCCGGCCCGCGAACGTGTTTCTGCACCGGATCCAAGTCGGCGATCCAATCCTGGAGACGATGGGGGCAAGCCGGATGAGCGCGACGGAGAGCTGGGTCACGCTCGCCTTTTCCGCGGGGCCCCGTGCCTGCGCGATCAGCCTGAACAAGGCCGGCGAGGTTGGCAGACGCATCCGAATCGAGGAAGGCGGCGCGGTCCTGGTCGACAAGGATCTGGCGCGAAACGTCCGGCATCAAACCGGTCTGGCGTTGGAGAATTGACATCGAGAAGAAGCGGCCGGTTGCCGGAGGGGGAGACCCGCGCGAAAGAGGAGAAGCGTCTATGGGCAAAAAAAATACAACGCCTGCCTGGTTGACAAGCCACACGGGGATCCTCGACACCGTGCCCAGGCCCTGGACGCCGGTGGCGGCCCAGGACGGCCGGCTGTCCTGCTGGGGACGGACCTACGCGTGTGGCGATCAT
>CAZUYI010000514.1:0-1600 GCA_964624095.1 uncultured Verrucomicrobiota bacterium
GCCGCCACGTCTCGCCCATGCCCAGCATCGCCTGGCCCTTGTAGCGCGACCAGGCTCCCTCGAGGCCCAGCACCTGCTCGTAGACCGAGCGGGCGGCCGCCGGGTCCCCGGCCAGCCGGTCCGCCAGCCAGGCGTCTGCCAGCGCCAGCAGGGCCGCCGCCTTGTCCGTGTCGTTGGTCGCCAGGCCAGCCGCCGCCTCGAAGGTCGCGCGCGCCGCGCCGATGGCGTCCGTGACGTTTTTGGTTTTATACCGGCCGGCCTCGGCGCGCCCGTCCGCCATCGCCTGCGCGTAACCGGCGCCCGCTCCGCCGGCCGGCCCGGCCGCCAGCAGGAACTGACTGCTCCCGCTGATCACCGCCGCCGCCAGCACGTGCGCGCCCGGCGCGAGGGCCAGGTCGAAGGTGTGATTGGCAGCCGTCACCGGATTTTTTCTGTTCCCCGTTGCCAGCGTGTCGAAAACCGGCTGGCCGTCCAGCCACCACTGCATCCACCAGTCCGCGCCCGCCCCGACGCTCAGCGGCGCCGCCTGCTCCGCCTTCAGCGGGGCCAGCAGGTACACCGTTTTGCCCCGCACCGCACCGCCAAACAGCGCGCCCAGGTCGAACCGTCCCTCGGCGTCCGGGGAGAGCGTCTGCCCCTTGTACGTCTGGCCACCGATCTCCAGCGCGGCCGGAATCGAGGCCAGCGCCGAGCCCGGCAACAGCCAGTCCCGGCCAGGTGTCCCGCCCCCGGCCATGTTTACGCCAGGCGCCACCGGGCCAAACGCCGTCCACTCCGTCGGCCAGGCCGGCGCCCCGGCCGCCGGCGCCATGCCGGTCAGCCACCCCGTCATGCCCAGCACGCACGCCGCTGCCACCGCCGCCCGGCCACGCTTCTTCATGACTGTTTCTCCCGTTTCCGCACGCGTACGCGATCTTCCCGTTCCCCGTTCGCGTGTGCGATGCCGTGCTCGTACTCGATCCCGGCCCGCACCGGCAGGGGCCGGGCCGCGGGTGCGCCACGGCCCGGATGCGCCCCGAACACATGTGGTCTTTATGATAGCCGCGCGCGGCGTTCGGTTCAAGCGGCATAGGAGCGATCCCGAGGAAGACGCAATTGGAATCGGACCTCGAGGCAGGCCCGTCGTCGGGGACGGGAAGAACAAACGCGTACGGCTTGTCCGGAGAGACTCATGCTCCGCTCTCGTCGCCCGGTATCGTCCGCCGGATTCGGAAGAGTCGGTTGACACGAGCGACAGAACCGGACATGCAGGAAACCGGAACGACCCCGATTCGGATTCCTCCTTCCGCGTAGTCCGTGTGTTCCGTGGTAAGAACTCTTCGACCACGGAGTATGACCCCGCTCCGCCTTGGCGGATCGGAGTCGCCGCGGCCGCCGAGGCGGCGTCCGCGCCTCCCACAAGGAGATCACGCGCTCGAGCGACAGGATTACACGGAGGGGATACTGTGCGGACAGGAACCGGAACGACCCCGACCCCGATTCGGATTTCGATCCATTGGCCCGGATAGCCGCGTCTGGTAGGAGGGGCGGACGGGCTCCCTGCCCGGCCGCCGCGACGGATTCGCCCCGCCCGTTTGCGCGGGCTCCACGCGCGCCGGCT
>CAZUYI010000515.1:0-1207 GCA_964624095.1 uncultured Verrucomicrobiota bacterium
GTGCGCTGGGAATTGCTGGAAACACTGCCGGCGCTGAACGCCGATCCCGCCGTCCGGCATGTCCGCCTGGCACGGCCGCTGACGGTTTTCATGGATGCCCTCGAGCGCCGCGGCTTGATGGCGCCGGAAGCATGAACACTATGCGTCCCAACCCGGGTTCGGATGTCCTGCGCGTCCGGCTGGCGCAAATGCGCCTGTTGCCCGGCCAGCCGGCCGCGAACACCGCGGCCATGCTGGCTACCATCGCCGCCGCCCGGGAAACCGGGACCGACCTGGTGGTCTTCCCGGAATTGTGCGTGCCCGGGGGACCGGCTGGCGCCGACTGGGACCGCGCCTCGTTCCTGCGCGAGTGCGAGGCCGGCGGCGAAAGTCTGCGGACCGCCAGCGCCGGCCTGGCGGTGGTCTTTGGCAACGTGGGGCTGGATTGGACCCGACGCGGCCCGGACGGCCGGCCGCGCCGGTATAACGCGCTCTTTGCGGCCGAGGATGGCTGCTGGCTCGCGCCGCGTGGCGGGCCGTATCCTTTCCTGGTGAAATACGCGGCGCCCGGGGCCGCCCGCGGCCGGCTGTTCTGCGACCTGCGCGAGCTGGCCGCGGAGTCCGGCCGGCCGCCGGCGGAATTCCTCGCGCCGCTGGCGGCCCGCCGCTGGCGGCTGGGCTGCGCCCTGGGCGCGGAGGAATGGGACCCGGACGATCCCGCCGCGCCGCTGCGCCTGCTGGCGCGGGCGGCGCCGGATGTCTTCATCGTCATTAGTTGCGCCTCTTTCGTGGTCGGGCGGGAGGCCCGCCGCCGCCAGGCGCTGTCCGCCGCCGCGCTGCGCCGGCCGCTGCTGTTTGTCAACGGCGCCGGCCTGCAGCGCGTCGGCCGGGCCCTGCTGGTCGGCGGCGGCTGTTCCGGCGCCTACGACGCCGCCGGCGGCCGTGCCGGGTTGCCGCCCTGCGAGGCCGGGGTGCTGGCGCAGGAGGTCCCGCTGTCGGGCGCGCCCTTTAGCCGCGCGGAACCGCCGGAGGGTCCGGCGGAAATCTGCGCGGCGCTGTCGTGCGGGGCGGAAGAATTCCTGCGCCAGGGCGGTAGCGAGCGGGTGGTGGTCGGCGTTTCCGGCGGCATTGATTCGGCCGTGTCGGCCGCGCTGTTCAGCCGCCTGCTGGCGCGCGACCGGCTGCTGCTGGCCAGCCTGCCCGGACCTTTCACCTCGGCCACCACGCT
>CAZUYI010000515.1:1217-1576 GCA_964624095.1 uncultured Verrucomicrobiota bacterium
TGGCCCGGCGCCTGGCGGCCGCCCTGGGCGCGCCCTACGCCGAGCTGCCCATCGGCGCGGGGGTGGACCTGGCGCGCCAGCAGGTGGATGGCCTGGAACTGGTCTCGGCCGACGGCCGGGCCAGGATGCGCCTGCGCCTGAACTCCGCCATGTTGGAAAATGTCCAGGCCCGCGACCGTTCGGCCCGCCTGCTGGCGGCGCTGGCCGCCGCCGCCGGCGGCGTGTTTTCCTGCAACGCCAACAAGGCCGAACTGACCGTCGGCTACTCGACGCTCTACGGCGACCTGGCCGGGTTCCTGGCGCCGCTCGGCGATCTCTGGAAAGGCGAGGTCTACGCCCTCGGCCGGCACCTGAACGAG
>CAZUYI010000516.1:0-1568 GCA_964624095.1 uncultured Verrucomicrobiota bacterium
CACAGCCGGACGGGTGCCGCCTGCACGCGGTTGGTCGTGAACACGCCCGCGATGGACGCCGGGGTGTCCGAGACCAGCAGGGCGAGATCGCGCGCGCCGGGCTTCCGGATGCCGGCGGGGATTCCCGCGGCCCGGTAGCCGCGCGGCGCGGTCACGCCGCCGCCTGTCATGCTGAATGCGCTGCTCATGCCTGGTCCACGCGCGCGCGGGCAGCCGGCCCGGCTGGGCGGCCGGATTCGAGGCGCGCGGAGTCGCTGCTTGCCGCGCCGCGCGGCAGGGGCCGGGCGGGAACCCGCCGGATCAGCGTTTGGAGAACTGGAACCGCTTGCGCGCACCGGGCTGCCCGGATTTTTTACGCTCTTTCATCCGGGCGTCGCGCGTCAGGAATCCGCTGCGCTTGATCACGTCGCGCAGCGACGGATCCGAGCGCACCAGCGCCCGGGCCAGCCCATGGCGCAGGGCGCCCGCCTGGCCGACCACCCCGCCGCCCGTGAGATCGGCCTGCACGTTGACCTTGGAATCCATGTTCGTCAGCGTCAGCGGCTGCAGGGCGTAGTTGCGGAGGGCAACCGATGGGAAATAGTGCTTGAACTCACGGCCGTTGACCATGAAGGAGCCCGTCCCGGCGGTCACGTTCACGGACGCCACCGCGTTCTTGCGCCGGCCGGTGGCATGAATGACGGAGGGGTTGGAATCCACGATCGCTCTCCTTTATGGCTTCGACGGCGGGACCTGGCCCGCGTGCGGATGCGCATCGCCCGCATAGACCTTGAGCCGCTTGATGGTTTGCCGCATGAGCCGGTTTTTCGGCAGCATGCCCTTGACCGCGTCGTATACCAGGCGCTCGGGGTTCGACGCGCGCACGCGCGCCGCGCTGCGCACCTTGAGCCCGCCCCGGTAGCCCGAGTAATTCACGTACTGTTTCTGCGTTTCCTTGCGGCCCGTCAGGCGCACCCGGCCGGCGTGGATGACGATCACCGCCTCGCCGGTGTCCACGTGCGGCGTGTAGAGCGGCGTGTGCTTGCCGCGCAGCCGGTTGGCGATCGTGACCGCCAGCCGGCCGAGCACCTGGCCGGAGGCGTCGATGACGTGCCAGCTGCGCCCGGCGGGGTTGGCCTTCGGAATCGTGGTCTTCATGGAATGCCTTTCCGTCAAAAAACAAAAACGATAGACGCCGACGGGGGCGCTGTCAATGGAAAAAACAGCACCAAATCGTTGCGCGCCAAGGCTGGCTCTGGTATAAACCCACGCAGAGACGGGGCGGCGGGCGGATCGAGGAGGCGCGACAGACCATGATACGCGTGATTCGGGCGGCGGGCCGACTGGCGGCGGCGGGCATGCTGGCGGGGGGACTGGCAGCCTGCCGGCCCGTGGTGCGGGACCAGGACGCGGCGGAGTTTAACCACCCGGCGATCCGCAAGGCGCGCGCGAAGCTGAACGAGGGGGATCCCGAGGCGGCGCTGGCCCAGTTGCGCAAGGCGCTGGACGAGCATCCCGGCCCGGCTCAGGCCCATCTCGAAGCCGCCCAGCTCTATGATCATTACTTGCGCGACCCCCTGCGTGCGATT
>CAZUYI010000517.1:0-1516 GCA_964624095.1 uncultured Verrucomicrobiota bacterium
GCCCCCGCCGTCGTCCAGCCCCGCACCGTCACGCTCCCCGGCGCCTCGAACGACGCCCCGTGGTAGCCGGCGATCGTGACCTTCACCGGCGCCGCCAGGGCGGCGCCCGTGATCCGGTTCGTCACCGGCCCGCCTCCCTCAAGCTCGAACGTCGCCTCGACCGGCCACGGGGCCGGGTTGAGCGCGTAGAACCGCAGCGTTCCGTCCCGGCGCAGCGTCCGGACCACGAGTTCCCGGTCGGGCCCCTCGAATGGCTCGAACTTCGTCTTGGGCAGCGAGCGCAGGAATTGCGCGAACTCGCGCAACGGCTGCTCGTTGCCGATCTGCAGGTTCGCGTCGGTGAACCCGTACACGACGCCGTCGGGATCCATGGCCGCCGCGATCGCCAGGTAGGGCGCCAGCCGCGCGTCGCCCTGGGCCGAACCGTACATCGTATACTGGAACGGCACCTGCCAGCGCTCGCGCGCGGGCAGGGTCCTTTGCTGGGATTGCTCCAGTTCCAGCCAGCCGTAATCCACCATCGCCATGCGCTCGTGCGCGCCGTCCCCGGCCTTGATGAACGACGGCGTCTTGTTGGCCTTCAGGCTTTTCAGATAGCGTTCGTAGACGTCGGTACGTTGCGTATACCGGCTCGTAAAGCCGTACCGCCCGCTTCCCTGCACCCACGGGACGACGTACAGGCCTTCCTGCCCGTGGAACTTGGCGAAATCCCAGGCGAACTCGCGCATGCACAATCCAATGGGCTTGCCGGTCTCCACCGCGTATTCGAAGAAATGGTGCGACGCCGTGGCGTCGGTCAGCACCTTTACGTCCGGCTTGATCTCACGGAGCCGGTCCCGGAACTCCAGGAAGAACTCGAGCATGTTCCGGGCCCGCCATTCGATCCACTGCTCGCGCAGGGGCTCCGCCGTCAGCAGCCGGTGCCGCTGGGCAAACCGGGCGGGCGAGGCCGGGTCCACATCGAGCCGCGTGCCCGTCTCCTTCTGGAACAGGCCGACGGACACATCGCTGTAATCGTAGCGCAGCGGATCAATCGGACGGCGCTCGTCTTCGCCGCTGAAGACATTGGGACACGTCATCGGATCTTCAAACGACGTCATGAA
This sequence comes from uncultured Verrucomicrobiota bacterium, assembly GCA_964624095.1. GTDB lineage: Bacteria > Verrucomicrobiota > Kiritimatiellia > JAAZAB01 > JAAZAB01 > CAZEVX01. The sequence goes on from CAZUYI010000517.1 coordinate 1,104, forward strand.
ATGCACGCCGCCGAAGTTGGGCAGCCGCTCGAACTTGCGCGCGGCCTCCGCCGCCACGGCCCACATGGACGCGCGCACATCCGGGTGGTTGAAATTGAAGCCGCGATCGTAGTGCCGCACTTCCTTGCCCTCGCTGTCCGTCAAGTAGGGCGAGCCGGTCGTATCCGCCAGACCGCGGTACCTGGCCAGCAGGTTCTGATCGGCGCAGTACTGAATGCTGGTAATAAAGTCTATCCCGTTGTCCCGGAACACGCGCGGGGCGATATCGGTGATATTGAAGACCAGCCGGCCGTCGCCGGCCGGCGGGGACGGGCTGGCCTCGGCCCGGGTTCCGCTGTAGGTGAAGAACGGCAGGACCACGAGGTTCTGGCCGGCCCAGCGCTGATATTCGGCGTACCGATAGCAGGTCTCGA
>CAZUYI010000518.1:0-1513 GCA_964624095.1 uncultured Verrucomicrobiota bacterium
TCTGGCTGGTCCTGGCCGGCGTCGAACTCAAGGTGCTCAAGACGGGCAATGCCGATACGCCGCTGACCCAGGGCGCGCGGCCGCTGCTGACACTCGACGTGTGGGAGCATGCCTATTACCTCGACTATCAGAACCGGCGCGCCGAGTATGTCCAGGCCATCCTGGAGACGCGCATCAACTGGGAGTTTGCCGCCGCCAACCTTGCGCGCGCCTGAACGGGCGCAACGTCCGGTTGTCTGTCGGAAAAAGGAGCCGCGCGGGAGCCGTGATGGCCGGCCGGCGGCTCGCATCATGGCAATGGGCCGGGGGCCCGGGAGGAGCGCATGGCCAAGATCACGTTTCAGGGCAAGACCCTTCACACTGCCGGCAATCTCCCCGCGCGCGGCACGGTGGCGCCGGCCTTCAAGTTGACCGGCGCCGACCTGTCGGACGTGGCGCTGGCGGCCTTCGGGACGAAGCGGAAACTGTTGAACATCGTGCCCAGCCTGGATACGCCCGTCTGTGCCGCCTCGGCGCGCGCGTTTGCGGCCGCCGTGACGGGACTGCCGAACGTCGTGCTCATCAACATCTCGGCCGATCTCCCCTTCGCCCAGAGCCGGTTCTGCGAAAGCCACGGCTTGAAACAGGTGGTGACCCTCTCCACGATGCGGGCGCCGGGTTTTGGCCGGGAATACGGTGTCCAGATCCAGGACGGTCTGCTGGCCGGCCTGATGAGCCGGGCCGTGCTGGTGCTCGACGGGAACAACCGGATCGTGTATGCCCAGCAGGTGCCGGATATCGGGCAGGAGCCGGATTACGAAGCCGCCCTGGCCGCCCTCCGGGCAACTGGCTGAACCGGGCAGGACGGGGGATCACGCGCGATGACGGTTGCGGGCATAGGATTCGATATCCACCGGCTGGTCCGGGGCCGGCGCCTGGTGCTCGGCGGCGTCGCCATTCCGCACCCGCGCGGGCTGCAGGGTCATTCCGACGCCGACGTGCTGTGCCACGCCGTGGCCGACGCGCTGCTGGGCGCGACGGCGGACGGCGACATCGGAGTCCATTTCCCCGATGCCGATCCCCGCTGGAAGGGGGCTGACAGCCTCGTGCTGCTGGCCCGGGTGGCGGCCCGCCTGAAGTCGCGCCGTGCCCGCGTGGTTCACGTGGATGCCACCGTGATGGCCGAGGCGCCCCGCCTGGCGCCGTACCGGGAGGCCATGCGCGGACGGCTCGCCGGCGCGCTCGGCGTGCCCGTGTCGGCCGTTTCCATCAAGGCCTCGACCCTCGAGGGGCTCGGGGCGCTGGGCCGCCGCGAAGGGATCGCCGCCCTGGCCGTTGCCACCGTCGGGCGCGGCCGGGCGGCCCGGCCCGCGGGCGCGGCGCGGCGCGCTCCCGCCCGCGCCGCCCGGAGCACTCGATGAGTTTGCGTGTCTACAACACCCTGACGCGCCAACTCGAAGCCTTCGAGCCGATCGAGCCGCCGCGCGTCCGGCTGTATACCTGTGGTCCGACCGTCTATGACGTGGCCCATATC
>CAZUYI010000519.1:0-1508 GCA_964624095.1 uncultured Verrucomicrobiota bacterium
CCTGCCGGTCATGCCGGACGATGAGACGCCTTGACGGCGCGTCCGCCGCCTGGACAGACGCGCCGGCGCTCACAGCCCCAGCACAACCTCCACCAGCGCGTACCCGCTGCCCGAGAGCCGGACGCGCCAGTGCCGCCCGTCCGCGCTCCGGACCGCCGGGTCCGCCAGCCCGTCCCCGTCATAGTCACCCGGCGCCGGACCCCAGCCCGGCCCGCCCAGGAACCCGCTCAGCGTCAGCGGCGCGTAGCCGGCGCCCGACAGCTTCAGCGTCCAGCTACCGCCCGCTTCTTCGTACACCGCGTAGTCGGCCTTGCCGTCCCCGTCAAAGTCCGCCGCAAATCCGGTCCAGCCGGGGCCGCCCAGGTACGCCGGCCGCTGTAGCAGCGCATAGCCAAGGCCCGATTGCATCACCTTCCAGGCGCCCGTCGCCTCCTCGTATACGCCCGGATCCGCCAGGCCGTCCCCATCGTAGTCGCCGGCCGCCGGGGTCCAGACCGGCCCGCCCAGCAGCGCCGCGAACGACAGCCGTGCATAGCCGCCCGCCGAACCCATCAGCGTCCAGGCCCCCGTTTGCCCGTCATAGATCGCCGGGTCCGACAACCCGTCCCCATCGAAGTCCGCGTCCCAGACCGCGTGAACCCATGGTCCCCCGTTCACATTCACCGCCCGCACCACCGGCGCGGCTGGAGCCCAGTTCGAATCCCCTCCCTGCGCAGCCGCCACCTCCACGCGCCCCGTGCCCGTGAACGAGAGAAGGGTGCCGCCCGACAAGACCCCCGGCCCCGCCCGCACCGCGTACGTCACCGGCAGCCCCGACGATGCGCGCGCCGCCAGCGTCACCTGCCCGGTCACCGCCTGGTCCGGGATCGCCGAAAACGCGATCGTTTGGATCCCCCGCCCCACCGTCAAGGTCCCCGTCGCCGATCCCTCGTAGATCGCGTGCGAGACACTCCCGATCACCGTGTAGCGCCCCGCGTTCACCGGCGCGCTCACCACGCCGTTGTACGTCACCCGCACCGGCAGTCCCGCCGGATCCGTCGCCGCGCTCACCACCCGCGGCGAGCCGTTGTAAGCCTGGTCGAGGTTGCCCAACTGAACCTGGGCACAGACTTTGCGCACCTGAAGACTGTTGGTCACGCCCGGCGCCGGGTTCCAGTTCCCGTCCCCCGCCTGGTATGCCCCCACCACCACGAGGCCCGCGCCCGTGAACGTTAGGGTGGAATGAATGTAGTCCGGATACGTTCCGCCCGACAGCGCCCCGGGCCCCGACCGAACCCCGTAGTATACCGGCAGCCCGGACTCCGCCGTCGCCGCCAGGGCCACACGCGCCGTGACCGCCTGCTCCGGTATTGGCGGAAACTGGATGGCCTGGTCGGCTCGCGCCACCTCAAGCTGCCCCGTGGCGGCCCCTGCATAGCGGGCGTCGTCCAGCGCCCCCACCACTTCGTAGCGGCCGGCATCAAGCGGCGCTTCGGGCATGCCATTATAGGTCAGCCGCACCGCCAGCC
>CAZUYI010000520.1:0-1502 GCA_964624095.1 uncultured Verrucomicrobiota bacterium
CTGTCGAGCCGGCGCTGTCAGGCTGCCAGGACAGCCTGGCGGGCGGACTGTACGGAACCTGGCGCGGCATTCAGAAAACGCGCGGACCCCGCGAGCGGGCCTTCATGGTCCGGGCCAGCCTTGCCTGCTGGGCGGCGCTGGTCGCGTTTTTCGCCCTGATGTGGGCGCTGCCGTCCCCATACCGCTACGGGCTGTGGATTCCTTACGGAATCCTGCTGCCGCTGGCCATCCGGTTTTGGAACCGGACGCAGCAGCGCATTCGGGAGGAGGAAGCCCGTCCGCGCGGAGCGGATGCCGGGCCGTAGCGGCGGCATCCGGACTCAGCCGCCGGGCCGGTCTGTCCGGCGTTCGTGCCGTTCCCACGGGAAGACCACCCATACGCCGGGCGGCACGCGCGCGGCGTGAAAATCAGGGCCGGGCTCCGCGCCGCGCCTCCAGTACAGCGCGGCCGTCGCCAGCCCGCGCGGCCCGCGGCGGCGCAGGCGCCGCAGCGTGCCGCGCAGGGTGGCGCCCGAGTCGCATATGTCGTCCACGAGCAGCACCTGCTTGCCGGCCAACGGGAGCCGGGCGGGCCCGACCTCGACCGAGCCGAGGGGCCGGGTGCCGTCATAGGCCCGGGCGCGGATTGTGAACAGCTCCGCCACATCGAGCGCGTCCGCCAGCAGCCGGGCAGGCACCAACCCGCCCCGGAGCACGCCTACCAGGGCGTCGGGGCGGAGGCGCGCCGCGCGGATGGCCCGCGCCAGGGCGTCAATGCCCCGCTCGATGGCTGCCCAGGAAACGCGGCGGAATGTCATGGCACGGTGCGGAACAGGTCGCGGATGGTTTCCGCGCGGCGGATCAGCCGCAGGGCGCCGCCGGCCTCGAGGAGCACCTCCGCGCTGCGCAGGCGGTTGTTGTAGTTGTGGCCCATGGCGTAGGCGTGGGCGCCCGCGTTGTGAATGGCCAGCAGGTCGCCGACCCGGATTGGGGGCAGGAGCCGGTCGCGGGCGAACTGGTCGTTGTTTTCGCAGAGCCGCCCGACGACGTTGACCCGGGCGCGCGGCCCGCGGCGGGCGCGTCCGACGACGCTGATGTGGTGGTAGGCGTTGTAGATCGCCGGGCGCGGCAGGTCGTTCATGCCCGCGTCAATCCCCACAAACGTCTTGCGGCTGCGCTTGATGACGTGCACCCGCCCGACGAGCCAGGCGGTATCGGCCATGATCCAGCGGCCCGGCTCGGCCATCAGCACCGGCTCGAGCAGGCGCCCGCGCGCCAGGTGGCGGTCGAACGCGCGCCGAATGCCCCGGGCCGTCGCCTCGAGGTCCAGGCTCGGCTGGTCCGGCCGGTAGGGAACGCCGAACCCGCCGCCCACGTTCAGGCACTCGAACTCGATGCCGAGCGCCCGGTGCACGGCGCCGGCCAGGTGGAGCAGCCGGGCGGTGACGGCCTCGAAGTACCGGGCATCGAGCACGTTGCTGCCCGTCATGGCGTGCAGCCCGAAGCGCCGCACACCGAGCCGG